>NZ_JASONC010000019.1:0-39714 GCF_030217065.1 Corynebacterium sp. UMB4614 | reverse complement strand
ATCCGGAAAGGGCCCATGAGATAAAAAGGGCCCACCCGGCGACACGCCGGGCAGACACACTTTTTGCTACTTAACCCTAACCCGTCGCCACCCTCACCCCTCCATCATTCCCCCAGACGCAAAGGAACCCCAGGCCTTCCGACCTGGGGTTCGTGCTGTGGAGCATAGGAGAATCGAACTCCTGACCTTCTGCTTGCAAAGCAGATGCTCTACCAATTGAGCTAATGCCCCGAACTTCATTCGAAGTGTGTTCGAATGGTGGGCCTAGGTGGACTCGAACCACCGACCTCATCGTTATCAGCGATGCGCTCTAACCGCCTGAGCTATAGGCCCTTCGAACAGGGACTAGTGTATCCATGCGATGCACTATTAACCAAATCGCCAGGTCAGCCCCTGTTTTATGAAGTTTTCTTACCTCGGAGCGCGCAGCCTTGAGCTAGGCCTCGTCCGACGCCTCCGAGGTTTCCGGCGCAGCCGCGTTGTCCGGGACGGCCGCCGCGTCCTCTGGGTCCGCGACGCGCAGCTTCAGCCCACCGAGGACGTCCGCCGCCGCGTTGTACACCAGCGCAGCCAGCGACACGGTGCCCCAGACGACGAAGAACTCCAGGATGCCCACGAGCACCACCGCGCCCAGCACGCCCCAGCCGGAGATCCCGCCGAAGCCCGCGATGTCGGCAAGCAGGGTGTTCATGCGGCCCCACACGCCGGCCACCGCCAGCACGAGCCACAGGAGCATCCAGGCCAGAACCCACACCACGAAGGTGACGCAGCCCGCCGCCAGGCCGAGCCGGCCGGCGGAGCGCACGTCGATGGACGTCAGCGTCAGTTCCCGTCCGCGCGGAGCCCGCGCCTTCCAGGACGTCGCCTTCTCCGACGCCGCCTTTCCGGTCACCGTAGTCTCGGCCGCCGTCTTCTCGACCCCGGCCGCATCCTTGGCCTGTGCCGAATCCTTCTCGACCGCGTCAGCCGCCTGGTCGCTAGCCTCCGAGGTCACTTTCTCAGTGCCCTCGGGGGTCACTTCTTAGCGTCCTTCGGCTTCGACTCGACCTGGGCGACCTCTTCTTCCGCCTCTTCCTCGACGTTGCGGTCGACGGCGACGAGCTCGACTCCCTTATCCAGGTCGACCAGGCGCACGCCCATGGTGGAGCGGCCGGTCTCGCGGATCTGGTTGACCTCGGTGCGGATCACCCCACCGGCGCTGGTCATCGCGAGGATCTCATCATCCTCGGTGACCGTCAGCGCGCCGATCAGCTTGCCGCGGGACTTCTGGTACTTGAAGGCCACAACACCCAGGCCGCCACGGCCCTTCGCAGGGTACTCCTCCATCGGGGTGCGCTTACCGTAACCACCGGAGGTGGCGACGAACAGCGCCGAGTCCTCCTGCACGACCGTCATGGCCAGCAGCTGGTCCTCACCGCGGAAGCGCATGCCGTACACGCCGGCGGTGGCCCGGCCCATCGGGCGCAGCGTCTCGTCGTCGGCGGTGAAGCGCATGGCCTGGCCTTCCTCGGAGACGAGCAGCAGGTCGTCGTCCGCGGAGCACAGCTGCGCGCCGATCAGCTTGTCGCCCTCGTTGAGGTTGATGGCGATCAGGCCGGAGGACCGGGTGGTGGCGTAGTCCGTGAGGCGGGACTTCTTCACACGGCCCTGCGCGGTGGCGAGCACCAGGTACGGGGCGTCCTCGAAGGACTGGATCTGAATGACCTGTGCGATCTGCTCGCCCGGCTGGAACTCCAGCAGGTTGGCGACGTGCTGGCCGCGTGCGGTGCGGGTCGCTTCCGGCAGCTCGTAGGTCTTCAGGCGGTACATCCGGCCCATGTTCGTGAAGAACAGGACGGTGTCGTGCGTGGAGCAGACGAAGAAGTGGCGGACGACGTCGTCCTGCCGCAGTTCGGCACCGCGCACGCCCTTGCCGCCGCGTCGCTGGTTGCGGTAGCTGTCCACCTTCGTGCGCTTCGCGTAGCCGGTCGAGGTGATGGTCACGACGACGTTCTCGCGGGCGATGAGGTCCTCTTCGGAAACGTCGCCGGTGGCGGAGACGATCTGGGTGCGGCGTTCGTCGCCGTACTTCTCGACGATCTCGGCGAGCTCGTCGCGGACGATGGCGCGCTGGCGCTCCGGCTTGGCGAGGATGTCCTCGAGGTCGGCGATGATGCGCTCGAGCTCGGCCAGCTGGTCGATGATCTTCTGGCGCTCGAGGGCTGCCAGGCGGCGCAGCTGCATCGCGAGGATGGCGTTGGCCTGGATCTCGTCGACGGTCAGCAGGTCCATCAGGCCCTCGCGCGCGATATCCACGGTCGCGGAGTTGCGGATCAGGGCGATGACCTCGTCCAATGCGTCCAGTGCCTTGACCAGGCCGCGCAGGATGTGAGCGTCTTCCTCGGCCTTGCGGAGGCGGAACTGGGTGCGTCGGACGATGACGTCGATCTGGTGCTTGACGTACAGCGAGAGCATCTGGTCCAGGCGGAGGGTGCGTGGCACGCCGTCGACGATGGACAGCATGTTCGCACCGAAGCTGGTCTGCAGCTGCGAGTGCTTGTAGAGGTTGTTCAGCACCACGCGCGGCACAGCGTCGCGCTTCAGGGTGACGACGATGCGCAGGCCGACGCGGTCGGAGGACTCGTCGTCGATCTTGGAGATGCCCTTGAGCTTGCCGTCGCGGACCTGTTCGGCGATGGAGCTGACCAGGTTATCGGGGTTGACCTGGTACGGAAGCTCGGTGATGACGATGACCTGGCGGGAGCCCTCTTCCTCGATCTCGGCCTTGCCGCGCATGCGGATGGAGCCGCGGCCGGTGCGGTAGGCGTCGTCGATGCCCTTCTCGCCGACGATGAGGCCGGCGGTCGGGAAGTCCGGGCCCTTCACGAAGCGCATGCAGGCCTCGAGGGCCTCTGCTTCCTCGGCCTCTGGGTTCTCCAGGAGCCAGTAGATGGCGTCCGCGAGCTCGTTGAGGTTGTGTGGCGGGATGTTGGTCGCCATGCCGACGGCGATGCCGCCGGAACCGTTCATCAGCAGGTTCGGGACGCGGGAGGGCAGGACGGTCGGCTCGGAGGTCTTGCCGTCGTAGTTCGGCTGGAAGATGACGGTGTCCTCGCGGATGTCGCGGACCATCTCCATCGCCAGCGGGGTGAGGCGGCACTCGGTGTAACGCATTGCTGCAGCACCGTCGTTACCGCGGGAGCCGAAGTTGCCCTGCCCGTCGACGAGCGGATAGCGCATGGACCAGGGTTGGGCCATGCGCACGAGGGTGTAGTAGATCGCGTAGTCACCGTGGGGGTGGTAGTTACCCATGGTCTCTGCCACTGGCTTCGCGGACTTGACGTATCCGCGTTCCGGCCGGTGGCCGTTGTCGAACATGGCGTAGAGAATGCGCCGGTGTACCGGCTTCATGCCGTCCCGAACCTCCGGGAGGGCACGGCCCACGATCACGCTCATGGCGTAATCGATGTAGCTGTTCTGCATCTCCTTCTGCAAGTCGATCGGTTCGATGCGGTCGAACAGGTTATCTCCACCGTTAGTATCGTCGCTCACTGGAGTTGGTGAACCTTTCTACTTGGAATAGACCCAACCATTCTACCACGTCAGCGCACAGTTTTTGAGCCCACGGACCGGTGGCGGAGATTCTTAAAAGCGCACACAACGTTTGCCGTGAAAACTATGATTTTCCCCGTGACTGTTGGGCAAAGCCCCAAGCAAGAAGTCTCCCGGGGATGGATCTCGCGCTTTGGCCTGATGTACCTCGGCCAGAACATCGCCTGGGCAGCTCCGACGAACCTTCTGCTCTCCGCCCAGATCCTGGTGTGGTTCCCGGAGGACAAGGAACGCCAGCTCGCACTGTTGATGACGGCCGGTGGGCTGGTCAGCCTGCTCGCCTCCCCGCTCGCGGGGATCTTCTCCGACCGGACGCGCTCCTCGCTGGGCCGCCGCACCCCGTGGATCATCGCGGGCATCACGATCTCCTCGGTAGCACTCGGTGTCGCGGGATGGACCGCAACACTTCCGGGGGATTCCCGCAGCCTGGGTTACGGCCTGTTGCTGGCGGCGTGGATGGTCTTCCAGTTCGCCATCGCCCTCGCGGTAACGCCGACGCAGTCCATCGTCCCCGACCAGGTCACCGATCGGCAGTTCGGCACCGTCTCCGGCGTGATGGGTATGACGTACACCCTGGGCATCGTGCTGGGCACCGCACTCTCCGTCGCGCTCCCCCGCCCCTGGGCCTACGCCGCTGTCATCGCCGTACTGCTAGCGACGGCGGTGCCCTTCCTCACCCGCGATCGGGAACCACTCCCCTGGCTCGCAGGCTCCGGGGACCCGGAATCGGGCCTGGAAACAAGCCCGGCGGCCAGCCCCGCACACGGTGCTGAACCAGCAGCTAAGCAGCCCGAAGCCGGTGCCACGGGAACGACACCGACAGGCCTCGCGGCCGCCCGGCGCGTCGTCCCCAACCCGAAGGACGCACCGGACTTCTACTGGATGTTCCTCACCCGCCTGCTGCTGATGCTGGCCCAAGCCATCGCGCTATTCTTCCTGCTCTACTACCTGCGCGACCGCATCGGCTTCCACGATCCCGAGCTCGGCGTGCTGATCCTCACGGCCGTGTTCGCCGGCTGCGTGGTCGCCACCGCCCTGTGGTCCGGCTGGTTCTCCGACAAGCTCGGCGTCCGCAAGCCCTTCATCCTCTTCTCCGCCACCGGGGTGGCCGCCGCCTGCGCGATGCTGGCTTTCACCAGCTCCTTCACGATCGTCGTCGTTGGCGCTGTGATCCTGGGGCTGAGCTGGGGCGTGTACCAGGCCATCGACCAGGCGCTCGTCAACGCCGTGCTCCCCACCGAGCAGGAGCGCGCGACCCACATGGGCCTGATCAACCTCGCCGTCCTGCTGCCGAACACGCTCGCCCCCTCCATCGCCGCGATCGCTCTCAGCCTGCTCGGGGGCTACACGGGGCTCTATCTCCTGGCAGGTGCGATGTGCCTGGCCGGAGGCGTCCTCGTCCTAAAAATCCAAGCCACCCGCTAAGCGCAAGACTGTCCACCCGACCGCGAGTAACAGACCACCCCACAACCCAAAGGAGAACACGATGCCAACCTCTCCCACCACCTTCCTGCCGCTGGGCAAGCTGATGATCGGGACGGCGACGTCCTCCCTGCAGATCGAGGGTGGCGACCGGAACAACAACTGGTACGAGTGGGCCCAACACCCCGGAACCATCGCCGACGGCACCAGCCCGCTGCGCGCCAACGACCACTGGAACCGGTGGCGGGAGGACACCGAACTCATGGGCTCCCTGGGGCTGAAAACCTACCGGATGGGCATCGAATGGTCCCGCATCGAACCCGCACCCGGGCAGTGGAACACCGCCGCTTTGGACCGCTACCGGGAGGAAATCGCGCTGGTCAGACAGCGCGGGATGGTGCCGCTGGTGACGTTGCATCATTTCAATAACCCGCTGTGGTTCCAGCGGGTCGGCGAATGGGAGAAGCCGGAGAATATCGCGCACTGGCTGCGCTTCGTGGGCCACGTAGTCAAGGGGCTATCCGACCTGGTCACGGACTGGGTGACCATCAACGAGCCGAATGTGTACGCCACCTCCGGCTTCCTCTTCCACGAGGCCCCGCCTGCGAAGAAGTCCTACCGGCTGGCGCTGAAGGTGATGCGGAACATGGCGATCGCGCACTGCCGCGCATACCGGTTGATCCACGGGATTCAGTCGGGCGCGCGGGTGGGCTTCGCGCACCACATGCGGGCCTTCGTGCCTGCTCAGGAGCGTAATCCGCTGCACCGGCTGGCCTCCCGGTCCAGTGCCTTCCTCTTCCAGAACGAGCTCAGCCACGCGATGCTTGGTGGGAAGTTCCGGGGCGTGCTGGGCCGCCAGCCTTCGGATATTTCTCCCGGCAAGTACTACGACTACCTGGGGCTGAATTACTACTCGCGCACGGCGTCCGCGGGCTTCGAAGACGGCACGCTGCCCGGCAAGCCGGTCAATGACCTTGGTTGGGAGATCTACCCGGAGGGCCTGATCGAGTGCGCCGGCTGGATGCACGAGCGCTACCCCGCGCCGATCTGGGTCACGGAGAACGGCACCTGCGATAACGGCAGCCCGACAAGTCTGGAGAACTTCCGCTGCCGCTTCATCTACGACCACCTGGCCGCGATTAGTGCCTCTGACCTGCCCTTTGAGCGCTATTACCACTGGTGCTTCGTGGATAACTGGGAGTGGGCGGACGGCGAGGCGCAGCGCTTCGGCCTGGTGCACAACGACTACGCCACGCAGACCCGCACACCGAAGCTCAGCGCCGAGTTTGTGCGCCGGATCATCGCCGAGGGCGGAATTTCCGGGGAGGCGAAGCGGGAGTTCGTCGACGTCCAGCGCTACCGCATCGGGTAGGTCGGTTCTCGGGCGACCGTAACCGGGACGGACGTCGTCCCTATCGAACTCGACATCCGTGAGGGGCATTCTTGTCGAGGACGTCGCCCCGTCGGCCACCCGATTGTTTCACGTGAAACAATGCGCCCCTGCCTCTGCCAGAATGGAGGGAGAAGAAAGCGCCGGCTCGAAAAGCCCAGCCAGAACACGAAAGGCAAGGTGCAGGCACACAGCATGGCTCAGAACATTCTCCCAACCCCACAGGCGGAATTCGCAGCCCTCGGCTTCTATGGGGAGCCACTGGACCAGATGATCCACCGGTCCTTCGATGAGCAGAACCAGGGGCTTGCGAATGCGCACGGCTTCAAGATGATCTCCCCGTACATCGATCCCTCCGGTGCGCGAATGATCCGTTTCATGGGGGAGAACAACTCCACCGTCGCGGTCTCCCTCATGCACCCCGATACCACGGCCGCGCGGGTGGGTCTGATCACCCCGACGGTCGCGCTCGTGGACGTAGTCAACACCGAAGGGGAGATCGCCGCCCGCGTGACCTGTGCCGTTGATGATTTCTTCTCCTATTCGAAGGTCTCCGGGCCAGAGGTCGTCAAGGAAGGCAAGGTCGCCACGAACGCCGACGAGGACGGCATGATCCCGCTGGTGAACTTCTGCCTCACCGCAGCGCTGGGCGGCGGCAAGATGCACCTCTACCCCAGCGAGGCAGCCTGGCGGCAGGCCCATCCGGAGCATGTGCGCGAGGACGGTGTCATCACGAAGCCGCGGCTGATCTCCCCAGCTGCCCAGGCCTTCTTCGACGGTGACACCGACGCGATTAACCCGTGGAACCACGTGCGGATCACCGTCGCTGGGATTCGGGGCGCGACCAATGAGCTCACTGGCAAGCAGTTCTTCGTCGTGCAGGACACGCCGAATGCCCGTGGCTTCGCGCTCACGGCCTGCCTGCCGGCAACCGAGGAGCTGAAGAAGCACATGCGACCAGGCGTGGTGCTGGAGGGCCCGGCCGTGCTGATGGGGCACAACGCCACGCTCGCGAACCCGGCGGTGTCCACACCGGAGGAGGGCTAAGGCCCCGAAACGGGCGGTGAGTCCCAAGGCCCCGCCACAAACTTTGAGGCCTAAGGGCCCGGGCTCATGGGCTCAGTTAGGGCAGCGCCCCACACATAACGCCTCCCTGAAGGCCTAGGCCTCGACCGTGGCGGCCCAGCGCTCGAACCGGTCGGCCACGACCTGCGGCTGGCGCGCCCAGCGATTGTGGCCGAGCTGCTCCACCTCCGCGGGATACTCCTCCACCGCAACGCAGCCCTGCGGGAAGAGCAGGGCGAGGTTCTTCGCGGAGTCGAGGGGGCAGTCATCGTCATTGGAGAAGCGGGTGAGCAGGATATTCGTCTGCGTCTCCGCCATCGCCGCGACATAGTCCATGTCCTGGCCGTGCAGGTTTTTAAAGCTATTGCGCTGCGCGAGCTTGGTCCATTCCAGGATGTGGTTGCGCGCCTGCCGCCCGTAATTTGCGATATCCAACAGGCCCTCCGGCTGGTAGCCGCGGGCCAGCACAATCGCGCTCATCAACAGGGAGCCGAGCCTGAGCTCGATGCGGGTGCGTCCGGTGAAACCCCGGTAATACGGGGTGCCGGTACCAACCCCCATGTAGCCCAGGACGTTGAGCTCCTTAGCCTCCGGGCGCGCCAGGAACACTGCAGCCATCTGCCCACCCATCGAGTGGGTCAGCATGATGGTCGGGTACTTCTCCCCCAGCTCCAAGCGGCGCTTGACCGCGCGGATGGTGCGCGGGAAATCGGAGCTCGCCAGATCGTGATAGCCCCAGTCCTGGGTGCGGCTAGCGGCGGCGGTGGATTCGCCCTGGCCGTGCAGCTCGCCGATGGCGACAATCCAGCCGCGGGTGGCGAGCTCCTTGGCGATCGGCTCGTAATAGCGGGCGCCGACACCGAAGCCCGGCCACAGGATGACCAGGGGTTTCTTCCCATCATGGCCGCTCTCCGCGGCGGTGCGTGGCTCGGCTGGTTCAGCGCTCGTGGCGGAGCTGCCGGGCTTGCTACCGGCCTGGGCACCAGCCTCGGCGCCGGCCTGAGTCACAGCAGAGGCCGGGTTAGCTGGGTCTTCGCCGCCGGCTAGCGGTGGGGTGAAGATGCGCACGGCCGTGGTGCTGCCGTCCGCCATCTGCACGTGAACCCACTGACGGTGCACATCCTCGACGGAAACTACGTTATTTTCACTCACCCGTCACATGATATGTGTGCCCCCGAACACATTTGGCTATATCAAGATAATGCTTTGGGCTGAGGCCGCGAGCTCTTTAGAAGCGCCCCTCGCCTAGCAAAGAGCTTTAAAAAGGGCTTTCGATAGCGCTAAGACCCAAGTTTCACCCAATAATCTTGGATTCACCCCCACTGGACCCAAGATTAGGGGCCTAATCTTGGGTCACCGGTCGGCGTTGGCCCCCCTCACCCAGCACCGCCCCTCACCGACCACCCCACGCGGGCGCCAACGCTGACGTCGACGTCGACCTCCCCCAGCCTTAAACCCGAACCCTAGACGTCCAGGAAACGGACGTCGCGCGCGTTGCGGGTGATGAAGCTACGGCGGGCGACAACGTCGTCACCCATCAGGATGCTGAACAGCTCGTCAGCAGCCTCCGCGTCCTCCAGGGACACCTGGCGCAGCGTGCGGGTGGTGGGATCCATCGTGGTCTCCCACAGCTCCTTCGGGTTCATCTCGCCGAGACCCTTGTAGCGCTGGATGCCATCATCCGTGTCGATCTTGCGGCCCTCTGCCAGGCCCTTCTCCAGCTGCTCATCGCGCTCCCGGTCGGAGAACGCATAGCCCGGCTCGCCCTTGCCCCACTTCAGCTTGTACAGCGGCGGCTGGGCCAGATACACGTAGCCACCCTCGACGAGTGGACGCATCAGGCGGAACAGCAGCGTGAGCAGCAGCGTTGCGATGTGCTGGCCGTCCACGTCGGCGTCGGCCATCAGCACGATCTTGTGATAGCGCAGCTTGTTGATGTCGAACTCATCGTGAATGCCGGTGCCCAGCGCGGTGATGATTGCCTGCACCTCGGCGTTCTTCAGAACGCGGTCCATGCGGGCCTTCTCGACGTTCAGGATCTTGCCGCGCAGGGGCAGGATGGCCTGGTACATCGAATCGCGGCCGGACTTCGCGGAGCCACCTGCGGAGTCACCCTCCACCACGTAAAGCTCGGACTTGATCGGATCCTTGGAACGGCAGTCGGCCAGCTTGCCTGGCAGCCCGCCCATATCGGAGGCAGACTTGCGGCGCACCAGGTCACGCGCCTTACGAGCCGCCTGGCGAGCGTGCGCGGAGGCCACAGCCTTCTGCACGATGACCTTAGCCTCAGCCGGGTTGGCATCCAGCCAGTCGGAAAGGTGTTCATTGATCGCGCGCTGCACGAAACCGCGGATCTCGGTGTTGCCCAGCTTCGTCTTCGTCTGGCCCTCGAACTGCGGGTCACCGACGCGGACGGAGATGACGGCAGCCAGACCCTCACGGACGTCGTCGCCGGTGAGGTTGGAGTCCTTCTCCTTCAGCAGCTTCTGATCACGCGCGTAACGGTTGATCAGGGAGGTCATCGCGGCGCGGAAGCCCTCCTCGTGGGTACCGCCCTCGAAGGTGTTGATCGTGTTCGCGAAGGTATGGACGGACTGCTGGTAGCCGTCGTTCCACTGCAGCGCGACCTCGACCTCGTGGTCCTCGCCCTTGGCGTCGAAGCTGACGATCGTCGGGTGGATCGGCTGCTTCTTGCGGTTGATGAACGCGACGTAGTCCTTCAGACCCTCCGGGTAGTGGTACGTCTTGGTGCGCGGGCCCTTCTTCTTCTTGGCCTCTTCCTCCGCCTGGCGCTCCTCAGCGGACTTCGGCGCCTCAGCCTGCTCGGTGAGGTCCTCGAGATGCTCCTCCGGGTCCTCGGCCTCGATGGCCTCCGGGCGCTCGTCGGTGAGGGTGATGGTCAGGCCCTTATTCAGGAATGCCATTTCCTGCAGGCGCTTGGCGACCGTGTCGAAGTTGAACTCCACGGTCTCGAAAATCTCCGGGTCCGGCCAGAACCGCTGGGTGGTGCCGGAACCGCGCTTCTTCTTGCCCTGCACGAGCTCCTGCGGCACCGCGTTGACGAACTCCTGGTACCACTCGAAGCCATCGCGAACGATGCGGGTTTCCACACGGGTGGACAGGGCGTTGACCACGGAAATACCAACACCGTGCAGACCACCGGAGACCGCGTAGGAATCGGAGTCGAACTTACCGCCGGCGTGCAGCTGCGTCATGACGACCTGCACGGTCGGGGCGCCGGAAGGGTGCATCTCCACCGGGATGCCACGGCCGTCGTCGGAAACCTCGACGGAGCCGTCCTCCTTCAGCGTGACGGAGACCTTCTTGGCGTAGCCCGCCATCGCCTCGTCCACGGAGTTGTCCACGACCTCCCAGATGAGGTGGTGGAGGCCACGCTCTCCCGTGGAGCCGATGTACATGCCCGGGCGCTTCCGGACTGCCTCGAGGCCCTCGAGGATGGTGATCGACGATGCGTCGTAGTCACCCGGCTTGTGCTCGTGCGGAGCTGGCGTGTTCTGCGGTTCTGGTGCACCCACGGTGGGTAAAACTCCTTCGTGTGCCACTAATTAACTCCACCAGTCTACCGGCTTTTCCTGCGAAAATACAGTTTCCGGCAGCCTGGGCGAACTGCGGGTCACGCCGTGGCGCTCAGCCGTAATCGTCGCGTTTGCCCCGCCCCTGGACGCGGAGGCGGCCGGTCTGTCGCGGCCCGTAGTCCGGGTTGTGGATCTTTAGTTCGACGACGACGTCCGGCCCCAGCTCCTGGGCGATTTTCTTCAGGATGGTTGCCTGGATGAGGCGGAGTTGGGTCGCCCAGGGTGTGGAGTCGCTCTGGACGTGGAGGAATTTGTTTTTCTCGTCGAATTTCACCGGCCGGGTGTGTGCCGCGATCTTGGGGCCGACGAGGTGTTCCCAGTCCTGCATGAGGCGGCGGACACCGACGTTTTCCTCCCAGCCCTGACGCCGGATTTCGCGGCTGAGCAGGGCGGCGAAGCTGCCGGGGTCGCGGTAGCTGCGGTCGGCGCGGCCGTCCATGCGGGTTTTGATGCGCTGGACGCCGGAGCCGGTGCGCGCTCCGGCGCTGGTGCTGGCGGAGTCCGTGGCAGGTTCCGCGAGCGTGCCGCGGCGGCCCCGGTTCCAGCCGTTCCTGCGAGCCATGCGGGGAAGATCGGCGTTCTTGCCGGTCGCGGGCTTGCCGCCGGCTTTTTTGATGGCTTCCAGAGCTTGGGCGACGGGGTCGAGGAACTGCTCCTCGCGGTTGGAATTCTCACGCGACTGCTGCTCGCGTGGCTGGTGTTCCGTCACGCCTGCTCACCGCCGGTGGAGGCCGCCGACCCCGGTTCCTCCGACTGCCCCGGGTTTTCGCCGGGATCGCCTGCCTGGTCTGACTCCTCGGCTACGTGCTCCTCGGCCTGTTTGGTGGGCTGCCCCTCGGCCTGCTCCGGGACGCTATCGCGGGGGATGGTCTCGTCGATCACGGAGATCCGCCGCTGCTGGCCCTCCTCGGTGACATGCACCGCGCGAACATCATGGAACGTGGCGATATCCCGCAGCTCAGCGGGAATATCTTCACCCACGGCCGCGGTGATGAGCACCTGCTCGGCTTCGGTGAGCAGCCCGACGAGCTGTTGACGTCGGGAGGAATCCAGCTCCGCGAAAACGTCATCCAAGATGACCACCGGTTCCACGCCATCCTCGCGCTGCATGAAGGACGCGCCGAGCCTCAGCGCCAGGGCGAAGGACCAGGATTCCCCGTGAGAGGCAAAACCCTTGGCGGGCTGGGTGCCCAGCATGAGCACGAGGTCGTCGCGGTGCGGGCCGATCAGCGTGGTGCCGCGGTCCACCTCCTGGGTGCGCTTCCGGGCGTAGGCCTGCAGCAACGTGGCCTCCGCGACCTCCGGGGAGAGCAACGCCAGCTCGGCTGCCGGGTCGCGTTCGAGCTCCGCCTCACCCAACAGCACACCGATCTGGGCCAGATCCGCGTCCACGGTCGAGGTGTACGCCATGTGCGCGGGCCGGGACTCCGGGGCGAGCCGGGCGTAGGTCTGCGCGACGTGTGGTGCGAGGTCATGGGCGATCTGCACCCGCGCGGACATGATCTGCCCGCCCAACGCAGCCAGCTGGGCGTCCCAGACGTCCAGGGTGGCGAGGGCAGAAAGGCGTTCCGCGTCGTTTTCGGGGGCGATACGCAGGGCGTAGGCGTTATTGCGCAGCAGAGCATTGCGCTGGCGCAGGGACTTATCGTAATCCGCCTTCACCGCCGCGAGTCGCGGGTAGCGGGCGACCATGATCTCGTCGAGGAACTTGCGGCGCTGCTCTGGTTCGCCGCGCACCAGGGCGAGGTCCTCCGGGGAGAACAGGGTGGTGCGGACGATGCCCAGCAGCTCGCTGGTGGTGGCCAGCTGCGTGCGGTTGATGTGGGCACGGTTGGATCCGTGGCCACGGATCGCGATGTGGGCGGTGAGCTCGCGATTGTGGTTCACCGCCGTGGCAGAGACCCGGGCGATCTGTTGGCCTTCCCGCACCAGCGCGGAATCGGTGTTGACCCGGTGGGATCCCAGGTGGGCCAGGTAGCCCAGGGCCTCGACGATGTTGGTCTTGCCGTGCCCATTGGGCCCGGAGAACACCGTGACACCCGGGTCCAGCTGCAGCGAGAGTTCCCGCCACGACCGGAAGTCGTGGAGTTCTAGGCTGCGGACAAACATGTTTCCACTCTATGCCGAGGGTTCGCGCGGGCTTTAGCCCGGCAGGCGCACCGGCATGAGCAGGTACTTGAAGTTGGTCTCCGGGTCCGGGAAGGTGCCGTCCTCCTCGGCCTCCGGCAGCTCGGCCGGGGCAGGAATGAGGATCGCGGGGCGGGAGGGCTGGGTGAATCCGAAGACCACGCGCTCGGTGTGGATCGCGCTCAGGCCGTCCTTGAGGTACGCCGGGTTGAAGGCGATGGTCAGCGGCTCGCCGTGGTAGGCGCAGTTCAGGACTTCCTCGGCCTGACCAACATCGGAGCCGCCGGCGGAAAGGGTCAGCGTGGACTCCTCGAAGTGCATCCGGATCTGGGAATTACGCTCCGCGACCAGGGAGACACGGCGGATCGCGTCCAGCAGCGGTGCGATCTCCACGGAGGCCATCGCGTTGTGGCGGGCCGGCAGCAGCGGGCGGAACTTCGGGAAGTCCGCATCCAGCAGGCGGGTGGTCGTGCGGCGGGCATCGGTGACGATGCCGAGCAGGCCGTCCGCACCGATGTCCTCCCCCGAACCGATGGCGATCTCGATCGGATCGTTGAGGCTGTGATCCAGGGTGCGGGCGGTGTCCGCCAGCGTGCGGGCCGGGATCAGCAGCTCAGCCTTAGCGTCGGCGGACGCCGGGTTCCACTGGAAGCTACGAACAGCCAGGCGGAAGCGGTCGGTTGCTGCGAGAACCACATTTTCGCCGTCGATCTCCATGCGGATACCGGTGAGCATCGGGAGGGTGTCGTCCTTACCCGCTGCGATCGCTACCTGGCTGATGGCCTCGGTGAAGAGATTCGGGTCGATGGTGCCGGTCACGGCCGGCATGTCCGGCAGGACTGGGTAATCCTCGATGGTCATCGCGGGAAGTTCGAAACGGGAGCTGCTGCTGCGAACCAGGACCGTGGAGCCGGAGTACTCCATGGTGATTTCCTTACCCGGAAGTGCGCCGACGATGTCGGATGCCAACTTACCGGCCACGAGGATGCGGCCTGGTTCGTCAACATTGGCATTCACGCGCACGCGGGTGGAGACTTCCCGGTCGAAGCCCGACAGCTCCAGGCCATCGTCATCCGCGAGGATCATCACGCCACGCAGGATCGGCTGGGTTGGCTTCGTGGGCAGCGCACGGGCGACCCATGCCAGTGCAGATGCGAAATCATCCTTCGCAACCGAGAAACTCACATTTTCTTGCTCCATGCTGAGCTGTCCCTCCGGTCAACGTTCATCGCCTTGAACGTGCTTCAAAACTTTGTCTTTTTCTTCGAGTCTCAAGACTAGCCGACGCACCGGACACGGCCGAAGAAAGTGCGCTTGCTTGTTATTCGCTCCCCTTCGCGGCTTGGCACGGCAACGCCTGGCAGACCGGGACTATGCACACCACCAATTTCTTCTCTCTTTGCCAATTGGGAAGTTCAGCAGTGTTAGTAGGGGGTGTGAAAACTGTGGAAAACATGTCATTTACCCACGCCGGGGGCCGAATCGGGGTGTGGGGTTCGGGTGGACGACTCTGTGGATAACTGTGCCCAATTGTGGATAACCTTTGTCATTCGCGAGTTATCCACAGCCCATCCACCTGCGGTTTCCCAAGATTTGGGTAGTTATCCACAGAAACCCCAGGTCACGAGCTTCAACCTTGAACCCCAACTTGATCCACCCGAAAACACAAACTTGTAATTACGCTTGTGGAAAACCCTGTGGACATGTGGATAACTCCGGAAAATCATGGTCACAGACCTATTTTTATCCACATTCCGGGTGAGTTATCCACCGAACGCTGTGGATAACTGTGCATAACTGTGGACGACGATCCCCCGAGCTCTCACCGTCACCCCCAAGAATTTGCGTTTCCGCCCCCAAACACAATCCGGTGTGAAAGCCCCAAATTTCAAGAAAACCGGGCGCCGTCGCCGCGCGCGGACGTCCTTAACTTCAAGCCCCTGCCGCGGGAACCGCCCCAGAAAACGCCCGCAGAAACCCCAACGAACGCGTTGACGTCCCGAAACCTGCGGAACTCCCCGAAGAAAGCTCGAGAAAGAAGGACTAACCCCGCGCCGCGGCCTTCGCGCGCTGCGTCAGCTCCTGGACCTCGTTAAAGGTGACCCGATCCTCGGTGAGCTGCTCCCGAATGCGCCGCTCCGCGTGCATGACCGTCGTGTGGTCGCGGCCGCCAAAGGCCTGCCCCAGCTTCGGCAGCGAAAGATCCGTCAGCTCACGGCACAGATACATCGCGATCTGGCGCGCCTGCACGAAACGCTTCGTGCGCCCCTTCCCCACCAGCTCATCGACGGTCAGGTCGAAGTAAGAGGACACCACATCGATGATGACCTGCGGGGTCATCTGCACATCGTCGACCGGCATGATGTCCCGCAGCGCGATCTCCGCAGCCTGCTTCGTGATTGGCTCCTTACCCAGGGAGCAATAGGCCGTCACGCGGATCAGCGCGCCCTCCAGCTCGCGGATGGAGGTCTCGTACCGGCTCGCGATCAGCTCGAGCACATCCTCCGGCAGCGTGGTGCCCTCCGCGGCCGCCTTCCGGGACAGAATCGCCATGCGGGTTTCCAGGTCCGGGGTTTGGACGTCCGTAATCAACCCGCCCTCGAAACGCGTGCGCAGGCGGTCCTCCAGCGTGGTCAGCTGCCGCGGCGGACGGTCGGAGGAGAGCACGATCTGCTTATTCGCCTGGTGCAGCGCGTTGAAGGTGTGGAAGAACTCCTCCTGCGTGGACTCCTTGCCCTGCAGGAACTGGATATCGTCCACGATCAGCATGTCCAGGTTGCGGTATTCGCGCTTGAACTCCTCGCGGCGGTCGTTGGCGATGGAGTTAATGAAGTCATTCGTCAGCTCTTCGCTCGAGACGTAGCGCACGCGCATGTCCGGCTGCAGCTCCTTGGCATAGTGGCCGATGGCGTGCAGCAGGTGGGTTTTGCCGAGCCCGGATTCGCCCCAGATAAACAGCGGATTATAGGCGCGAGCTGGAGCTTCGGCGACGGCGCGGCAGGCAGCGTGCGCGAACTGGTTGGAGCCGCCGATGACGAAGCTTTCGAAGGTGTACTTCTTATTCAGCAAGGTGTCCGAGTCCCGGTCGCCCTCGTCCGTGTCCGCGGTTGGGGACGACGACGCCTCGGCCGGCACGAAGGCCTCGTTGCGGGATTCTGGCTGGTTGACGCCCTGGTGCTGCTGGGCTAGGCGCTCGGCGGCGAGGATGCGGGTGTCCTCGTCCTGCTTCGGGTCGTGCTGTGGGGATTCCGCGGGTGCAGAGGGCTGGGATGGCGCCGTGGATTGTGGTGCTCGCGCCTCTGCTGCTGTGGGGGTTGCCGGCGCGGGCGCTGTTGTCGAATGAGCAGCTGGGGTGGATCGTGCTGGCGTGTGGACCGCGGAATGGCCGGCGGGGGCCTGTTGTTCGGCTGCGCCCGGGACGGTGTTGGTGTTGGTCGGCTGGGCTGTGTCCTCCGGCTCGGCTTCCCGGATGGAGAGGCTGAGGGTGACTGGGGATTGCAGGATGTCCCCGAGGACCTTTTCGATCGGCTCGGCGAGTGCGCCCTCCACGACCCCCTTGGACCATTCATTTGGCGTGGTCATCACGGCGATCCCGTTGATGAAGAGGACGGGCTGGATCTGACGGAGCACGCTGCGGGAGGAGGCGGAGAGCGGCGGGAACTGGGTGCCGTCGCCCTCGATCCACGCGTCGACGAGGCCGTGCCAGATGGTGGCGAATTTTGTGGGATCCGCGGGATCTGGGGCGTGAGTCATGCGCGAGCCTTTTTCTTCTCTTCCGGGGTCGGGGGTAACCGTTAAGGACATTTCAATTTACACGTGAGTTCACACTGAACTCACATTTTTGCCCACAGCCTGATTTGGTGTTTGTTCTGGGCTTCCACAGAGCTGTCCACACCTGTGGATAACTTGTCCATTGAGTTGTCCCCAATTTACCCCGCTCCTGTGGACAACTTCTAATTTTCCAAAAAAATGGCGTTGACCTGCAAAAACTAACCCTAAACCAGTGCTTTAGCCTTCGGGGGTGGAGAAGTTATCCACAAGCTGTGTGGATTGACATTCCACCGTGTGTGATGATCAATCCACAAAAGCGCAGCATTGCGCGGACTTTTCCATGAACCGGGATTTAAATGACACGCCTGTCATCCTGCGAAGATTTGGTTTTCGGCTCCCCCGCTGAGTATTCTTAAACGGTCTATGGCAACAGCCGACCTTGTATCGGATGCCGTTTTGGCCGGATGCTCTGCGTCGCCCACATTCCACACGTGGCGCCGGAGCTCTGGCAACCACAAGTCCATCGGCGTGGACAGCGTGGCGTACAGCGCACCGCCCGGGCGCAGTGGCAGGGAATCCACCCCGCCATCGCTCGATCATGGCGCTTCAACGCTTCGCCTCCGCGCGTAGTTTTAAGGAGTGAAGTACCGTGTCGAAGCGTACTTACCAGCCTAATAACCGCCGTCGCGCACGCGTGCACGGCTTCCGCACCCGCATGCGCACCCGCGCAGGTCGCGCGATCGTGTCCGCACGTCGTCGTAAGGGCCGCAAGTCCCTGACCGCTTAATTGAGCGGGCGGCCAGCTTGGTCGCACACTCTCCCACCACGTGGGAAGCTCCGGCGCCTGCCACTCGGTGGGCGCCGTTTTTGCTGTAATTTCACCTTTATGCGGGGCGGGTAGCCAACACCCCTCGCGCACCGACCCAACCACCAAGGAGCTGCCCATGCTGGCACCGGAACACCGTCTCCGCTCCTCAGCGCTGTTTAGCACCGTGGTGAAGAAAGGTGCGCGCAAGGGTAGCCGCACCGTCGTCGTCCACCTCTGGACCCCGGAGCCAGGCCCCGACGCCCCGCTGGAGCTGACTGGCGGACCTCGCGCGGGCCTCATCGTCTCCAAGGCGGTCGGCAACGCCGTGGTGCGCCATGCTGTCTCCCGCAGGTTGCGTGCCGTCCTGGCCACCATCATCGATGAGGACGCCACCGCGGCGTCCCCGCAGCTGCAGGAGACCAGCTTTGTGGTGGTGCGCGCCCTTCCCGCCAGCGCGAAGGCTAGCAGTAAGGAGTTGGAGTCCGATGTGCGACGCTGCCTCTCCCGGCTCTCCCGCTGAGCGTGGCGCTAAGCCTAGTGAGCGCAGTGCTCAGCCCGCTGAGCACAGCTCACAGCCCGGCACCGAATCCCACCGCAACCCCGGCTCCCAGGCTGACTTCAAGCCCGGCGCCGACAGCCGTACCGCGCGTCGCCGCGTCACTGGCCGTGCCGCGATGGCTCGGCGAGCAGTGCTGGCCTATCAAGAATTTCTTTCGCCCCTTAAAATGGGGCCATCATGCCGCTTCGAGCCGACCTGCAGTAATTACGCTCTCACGGCGTTGGAAAGGCATGGTCTGTTCAAGGGGCTGTTACTGTCAATAGGTCGGCTGTTGCGCTGTGCCCCTTGGCATCCGGGCGGGTGGGACCCCGTTCCGCCCCGCAAGCGCAGGGCTAAGCCCAAGCCTGAAGAGACTCCGCAAGATTTTGAGACGTCCGAAAAGTAGAGGATCCCTCCAGACGTGCTGAATTTTATTTATTACCCGATTTCAGCGGTCCTGTGGTTCTGGCACAAAGTGTTTGGCTATGTGCTCGCCCCGACCGCGGGCATCACGTGGGCGCTTTCCATCGTCTTCCTCGTGGTGACCATCCGTATCCTGCTGGTCAAGCCCACCGCTAACCAGCTCCGCTCCTCGCGCAAGATGCAGGAGTTCCAGCCGAAGATGAAGGAACTCCAGCGCAAGTACGCCAATGATCAGCAGAAGCTGATGGTTGAGGTGCGCAAGGCGCAGCAGGAGATGGGTGTCCGCCCGATGGCGGCCTGCCTCCCGATGCTGGTTCAGATGCCGATCTTCATCGGCCTGTTCCACGTGCTGCGTTCCTTCAACCGCACCGGCACGGGCACTGGGCAGCTCGGCATGAGCATTGAGGAGACCCGTAACACCCCGAACTACGTCTTCGGCGTGGAAGAGGTGCAGTCCTTCCTCGACGCCCGCCTGTTCGGTGCGCCGCTGTCCTCCTATATCTCCATGGACCCCTCCGGTTACGGCGCCTTCTCCCCGGCAGGCATCGCCCCGGACTTCACGAAGGCGAACATCATCGCCGTGGTCCTGCCGCTGATGCTGGGCGCTGCGGTGATCATGCACTTCACCGCTCGCCTGTCCCTGAACCGCAACAAGAAGCGTCAGGCGAATAACCCGAAGCCGGCAGCTGATGACCTGAAGGCTCAGCAGATGCAGATGCAGATGGACATGATGCAGCGCATCATGCTGTGGTTCATGCCGCTGATCATCCTCGCCGGTGGTTTCCTCTGGCAGGTTGGTCTGGCCCTGTACATGTTCACCAACGGTCTGTGGACTTTCATCCAGCAGCGCATCCTGTTCGGCATCATGGATAAGGAAGAGGAGGAGGAGCGCCAGGCGAAGCTCGAGGCTCGCCGCACCTCCGCCCCGAAGCCGGGCGCGAAGCCGCAGAATAATAAGAAGCGGAAGAAGTAGTTTCGGTTCTCCGCATAGCGTCGCACGGTTCGCCGTGTGGCGCTTTTTCTTTGTCTTTTGAGGGACGTCTGCGCCCCCGTGCTTTCGCACCGTGTGATCATCCGCTTATCCATCCCGGAGGCTTTTCCTGCCGGTTCTTCGCTTTCCGGTCGGGTTCCTTTCCTTCGTTGCTTGGTCCGCCTGTCTACCCGTGTCGCTTCGTCACCGGGCCGCTCCCCTTCTTGCCCGGCTTTCCGTTGGGACGTCCCCGCGTTCCCCTTTCCACCCGTTCTGGGAGAAAGTTGGGTTGTCGTGGAAAGCCACTAGAATGTTTCACGTGAAACATCGTGATTCTGACGCTTCGAAAAACCAGTCCCCCAACCCGGTTGCTGCGGATTCCAACAAGGGTGCCGCGGCTGCCGGCGGCTCTGCCCGTGAGCAGCAGATCACGTCCCTAACGCCGGATAACCACGGGGGCGAGCTGCAGGTCGATGGGCTGCGTCCAGAGAACCTGGTTGAGGTCTTTGGTGACCGCGCTCCCCTGGCCGAGCGTTACGCCCAGTGGCTCGAGACTGCCGGGATCCAGCGCGGGCTCATCGGTCCTCGCGAAGTGCCGCGCATCTGGGATCGCCACATCATGAACTCCGCAGTGCTCGAGGAGATCATCGAGGACGGCGAGCGAGTCATCGACGTCGGCTCCGGCGCGGGCCTTCCGGGCATCCCGCTGGCCATCGCACGGCCGAATGTGAAGGTTCAGCTGCTGGAGCCGCTCCTGCGCCGCACCAAGTTCCTCGAGGAGGTTGTCGAGGACCTTGGCCTGGACAACGTCGAGGTCCACCGTGGACGCGCGGAAGAAAAGGCAATTGTCCGGAAGCTGGCGGGCGCGGACGTCGTCACCTCCCGCGCCGTCGCACCGCTGGGCCGTCTCTGCCAGTGGTCCCTCCCCCTCGCCCGTGTGGGTGGGCAGATGCGTGCTTTGAAGGGCAGTTCCGTAGCTGAAGAGCTGGAGCGGGATAAGGCCCAGATTGATAAGGTTGGCGGAGGGAAACGCTCCGTAGTTGAGCTGGGCAAGGGCGTGCTGGAGGAATCCACCTTCGCCGTCATTGTGGAAAAGGCGCGTTAAAACCAGCGCCTCAAGGAAATTGTTTCACGTGAAACATCGCAGCGATCTCAAGGATCGCGACGGACGGAGGATAGGTAGTGGCACCAATGCAGTGGGATGACACCCCAATCGCGCAGGCTGCGCGCCAGGCTGCCAAGATGCAGAACTCCCACAACCTGAAACTTCCGAAGCCGAAGAAGCCCCGGAAGATCACCATCGCCAACCAGAAGGGCGGGGTGGGTAAGACTACCTCCACGGTGAACCTCGCCTGGGCGCTGGGCTTGCATGGCCTCAAGGTCCTCGTTATCGACCTGGACCCGCAGGGCAATGCGTCTACCGCGCTGGACGCCGAGCACCGGATGGGCACCCCTTCCAGCTACGAGCTGCTGATCGGTGAGATGACTGCCGCCGAGGTGATGCAGCAGAATCCGGTGAACGAGAACGTCTATACGATCCCAGCAACCATCGACCTGGCTGGCTCCGAGATCGAGCTCGTCTCGATGGTGCGGCGCGAGTACCGCTTGGTTGATGCGATCAACGATGACTTTCTCGCTGAGCAGGGCTTTGACTACGTATTTATCGACTGCCCGCCTTCCCTCGGCCTGCTGACCATCAACGCGATGACCGCGGTCGATGAGGTGCTTATCCCCATCCAGTGCGAGTACTACGCGCTGGAGGGCGTGGGCCAGCTGCTGAATAACATCTCGATGATCCGCGAGAACCTCAACAAAAACCTGCACATCAGTGCCGTACTGCTGACCATGTACGACGGGCGCACGAAGCTCTCCGAGCAGGTCTCCGACGAGGTTCGAAACCACTTTGGTTCCGTGGTTCTGGATAACCACATCCCGCGCTCCGTCAAGGTGTCTGAGGCTCCGGGTTACGGCCAGACCGTTCTTCAGTACGACGGTGGTTCGCGCGGCGCCCTGGCCTACTTCGACGCCGCTGTCGAGTTCGCCAAGCGTGGCGACTACGTCCCGAGCGAGGAGACCGCCCCGATCGGCATCGCACCGGAGCTGCACAACATCTAAACCCTCGAATGTTTCACGTGAAACAATGCCCGGTTTCCGGGCAGATCTCGCCTCCCCCATCATCACAACTTTGGATTGAAGGTAAAGACCGTGGCTAAGAAGGATTCGGCATCTAAGAAGGCTTCGAGCGCTCAGGGTGGCGCGAAGGCGCCTCGCGGGGCGGCCCGCAAGCCGGCGATGCCGGCCCTCCCCGACCGGGAGGCCACCCGACGCGGTGGGCTGGGCCGCGGGCTTGCGAGCCTGATTCCGACCGGCCCATCTCGCCCGGGGCTGGGCAATGGTGCGGCCGACGTCATTCTTGGCGGCGGTGGCGCCGGCGGTGCTGCCGCCCGCCGTGCCACGGGTCAGGATTCCGGCGATGCTGCGCGCGGTGCTTCCGCGTCGGGCGCCGACGCCGGTGGTACCGATATTCGTCACAGTGACGTTAATCGCCCAACCTCCAGTATGGGCGAGAACACGGGTGCGCCGACCCAAAAATCCGCCTCCGCAGCATCTGGTGAAGCGCACGCTTTGTATGCCAAGGGGGCCGCGGGCTCGAAGGTCGCGAAGGGTGGCGCCTCGACAAAGGCCGATGCTCCCCGTTCTCGTGGGGCTAAGGACTCGTCCCACACGAAGGGCTCCACTGCCCCACAGGAGTTGACCGAACTGCAAGGCTCGGCCGAATCGCAGGGTGAGGCCGGGGGCCCGGAGCTCTCGAATGCGGATAGCTTCGGCGCGACCTATCAGGAGCTCCCGCTCGACGCGATCACGACGAACCCGAAGCAGCCGCGCTCCGTCTTCGACGAGGAGCAGCTGAACGAGCTGGTCCACTCCATCCGGGAGTTCGGGCTCATGCAACCTATCGTGGTGCGCCCGGTTAGCGGGGCGCCTGTTCCCTATGAACTCATCATGGGTGAGCGCCGCCTTCGCGCATCCAAGAAGGCTGGCCTGGAGACGATCCCGGCTATCGTCCGCGAGACGCAGGACGATGCGATGCTGCGCGACGCGCTGCTGGAGAATATCCACCGCGTGCAGCTGAACCCGCTTGAGGAGGCCGCCGCTTATCAGCAGCTGCTGGAGGAGTTCGGCGTCACCCAGGAGCAGCTGGCCAAGCGTATTGGGCGCTCCCGCTCCCTTATTGCGAACATGATCCGCCTGCTCCAGCTGCCCGTCGTGGTGCAGCGACGCGTGAGCGCCGGTGTTCTCAGCGCCGGTCATGCCCGCGCCCTGCTCGCGCTCAAGGGCGGAGAGGAAGCGCAGGCACAGCTGGCAGATCGTATCGTCGCCGAGGGCTTGAGCGTCCGCGCCACGGAAGAGGCGGTCACGCTGATGAACCGGGGCGAGGGCCAGAAGCAGGAGCGCAAGCAGCGCACCCCTGCCCCCCTGCCGGACTACGTGAACAGCTGGGTGGATGACTTCGCGGACACCCTGGAGACCAAGGTCAGCGTCCAGATGGGCAAGAAGCGGGGCCGTATCGTCGTGGAGTTCGGTGGCCAGGAGGACTTTGACCGCATCATTGAGATCCTCGGCGGCGGCGAACAGTAGTTTCTGCGCCCGCAATTGTTTCACGTGAAACAATTCAAGGTTTTTCGGGCTGATTTTCTAAATCTCCTCATGGGGCGGGCGGCCGTCCTAAAATAGTCCCCAGAAGCAACATCCGGCCCATGCCGGCCGAGCCCACGAGGTTCCCAGCGTTGCTTGCCCCGCACAGACACATCATCACGCGATAGTTGAGCCGACCGTTTTAAGCTCATCAGGGAGGGAGAGCCCGTGGAGGTTGAAATCCGCGCTCTGAGCTTTGATAACGCGGAGCAGATTACGGAAGACGCAGCGAACAGCACGTTCTGGGCGCTGCCGTGGGATCCGTTGTATGGGCCGACCCATACCGAGGACCCTGCCTTCGATAAGCAGCTGTGGATCCAGCGGACGCTGATGAGCTGGGGCACCTGTGGCTTTACCGCTTTCGTAGGCACGGGCGTGCCGGGCCGCAAGCTGCAGCCCGCCGCGACCGTCTTCTTCGCACCGACGCGCTTCCTGCCGGGCGCGGAGGGCCTCCCCTCCACCGTGTCCTCCGACGCCCTCCTGCTGAGTGATGTGTACGTTGAGGACGCATTCATGGGCCTCTACCTTGAGCACCGCCTGATCGAGACGGTCCTTGTGGAGGCGGGCCGTCGCGGCTTCAGCGCCGTGGAGGTCTTCGCCCGCGACGAGGACGCGCTTGACGAGCTGTTGCGGAAGCAGGAGCAGGAAGCACGTGGAATCGCGCAGGATGCGGGTTTGGAGTACAGCGGGACGCCGTCCTTCCCTTCCCCATCGAGCGCAGCAAGCTCCAGGTCCAGCCTGGACCCTAGTTTGCGGATCGAAAACGCCCCCAGCTACGTGCCAGAGGCTTATCGTGGCTGGCAGACGCCGGAGGCCCTTCACACGGGCAACCTGCTGAAGGACGCCCTCAGTGTGGCTCCAATGCTGTCCATCGACGTGGTTGAGGAGGCCGAGTTCGAGCGCGTGGACGATCACGAGCTCTACCCGCGCTACCGCCGCGAGGTTTCCGGCGCGTATAACCTCTTCCTCGACCGCGAGGGCGAGGCCTTCTAAAGAATCTGTGGTTCCGCTTCGGGCGCTCCGTTCATCCCACGCTTAGTTGGCTGCCTTCGCAGCACCCCTAACTCCCGCGTTGAGCTCAGAACCGCCAGCACAACACTAAAGGCCGGGCAGCATGCCCGGCCTTTGTCCTGCTTTCTGTCCCCTACCAGGCTAGGAGCCCCTCTCACCCCCAGAGAGCCGCTCCCTACTGCTGCTCGATGCGCAGCAGCTCCGTGAAGCTGAACTGGCCGGTGCGGTGGCTGTCCTGGTCCATCAGGTACAGGCGCTTCACGGAGACGACGATGGCCTCCGCGATGATGTCGCGCACCTCCGGCGAGGTCAGCGCGGCCGCGTCGTCCGGGTTCGTCAGGTAACCGGGGACGACCTGCACGGTCGGCATCTTCGTGAGCCGCAGGATGTCCCACGTGCGGGCGTGGGTGCGGCAATTCAGCAGGTCGGTGCGGGCGGCGATCTCGCGCTGGATGTAGCCCGAGAGCTTCTCGCCGACCATGGACCTCGAGCCGTTCTCGGAGCCGAAGTAGAAGCTGGCCACGCCGTTTGCGCGCTCGTTCGGGTAGCTATCGGTGCGCAGGGAGATCACCACGTCTGCCCCGAAGGCATTGGCGAGGTCCGCGCGCTCAGTGTCGCTGGGGTTCGCCGTGCGGCTGCGGGAGAGGATCGTCTCCATGCCTGCGGAGATCATGCGCCCCTCCAGGCGGTTGGCGAGGTCCCAGAGGATCTCCTGCTCGGTGATCGCGCCGAAGGGGCCCTTCACAGCGGTGCCCTCGTCGGAGCCACCGCAGCCCGGGTCGATGACGACGCGCTTGCCGGAAAGTTGCGGACCTGCGGCGCGGATCATCTCCTTCTCGCGGATGGAGTGTGGGGAGCCGCCGGTGATGCGGCGGCCCAGGTAGGCCAGTGCGCGGAGGGTGTCCGGACCGACCATGCCATCGGAGTTCAGCCCGTACTCAAATTGGTACTGAGTGACTGCCTGGTGGGTGTCTGGGCCGAAGTGCCCGTCCACCCGACCGGTGTAAAAGCCCAGGTCGTAGAGCTGGGACTGGAGTTCGGAGACGTCGTCGCCGACGTACTGTGGGTCCTGCAGGCTCAGCACTCGGTTGCCGAGCTTGTAGGACGCCTCGCGCAGGGCACGCAGGGTGGTCTCGTTGATCACGCCGTCGGCGATGATGCCGCGCTGCTGCTGGAAGGCGCGCAGGGCGGTGGCCAAAACGGCGTCGAAGAACTCCTCTTCCTCAGACCACTGCTCGTTATTGGAGGCCGTGAGCGCGGCGCCGTAATCGGAGAGCATGCCGAGCCGGGCGAGGGCGCTGCGCACCTCGGCGACCCGGGGGCTCTTATCGCCCACGGTGAGCAGCACATTCTGCTGGCCCACGCGGGGGGCGTGGTTCTCGGCGTGTTGTTTATCCGTCACGGCTCGCTGCGTCCTACTTTCCGAACAGTTGCTGGTGGTTCAGGGTTTCCCGCGGTCTAGGCGAGGGATTCCAGCTTCTCGACGAGGGTGCCCTTCGGCTGCAGGCCCGTGAATTCCGCGACCTTCTTGCCGTCCTTAAAAACCATGAGGGCTGGGATGGACATCACCTGGAACATCGCCGCGAGCGCGCGCTCTTCGTCGACGTTGACCTTCGCGACGACGGCGCGGCCGTCCATCTCCTCGGCAAGTTCTTCGAGGCTGGGGTTCATGCGCAGGCAGGGCTGGCACCACTGGGCCCAGAAATCCACGAGTACCGGCAGGTCGGACTCCACAACGGTGGACTTAAATGTCTGCTGCGTGACCGTGATGATGTTCGACATGCGGGCCCTGCCTTTCCGGGGTTGGGTGGTCCTTGGGGGTGGGTGGTCCACCGGGGTTTTCCTTGTCCCAGGATACCGTGAATCCCGGAAAAGCTCGGGAGGCCAGCAGTGTGCTGTGGCGTGGAGTTTTAGCCCTCGTTGGCCGGCAGTGCGGCCAGGTAGTGCTCCGCGTCCAGGGCGGCGCGGCAGCCGCTGCCAGCTGCGGTGATGGCCTGCTGGTAGTGGGAGTCCACGAGGTCGCCGGCGGCGAACACGCCCGGCAGGCTGGTGGCGGTGCTTGGCTCGTCAACCTTGACGTAGCCGTCCTCCTTCAGCTCCACCTGCCCCTCGAAAACGCTGACGCGCGGGTCGTGGCCGATGGCGACGAAGAGGGCGTCGAATTCCATCTCCTGGCTTTCGCCGGTGACGGTGTCCTCGACGGTCAGGGAGGTCACTGCGCTCTCACCGTGGACGGCGGTGACCTTGGAGTTCATCAAGAACTCGATCTTCGGGTTCTGGCGAGCGCGCTCCTGCATGATCTTGGAGGCGCGGAACTCGTCGCGGCGGTGGATGAGGGTCACGGTCTCGCCGAACTTGGTGAGGAAGTCCGCCTCCTCCATTGCGGAGTCGCCGCCGCCGACGATGGCGATCTTGCGGTCCTTGAAGAAGAAGCCGTCGCAGGTGGCGCAGGCGGACACGCCGCGGCCGATCATCTTCTGCTCGCCCGGGATGTTCAGGTAGCGCGGTGCCGCACCGGTTGCGAGGATGACGGCGCGTGCCTGGTACTCCTCGCCGTCTACCCAGACCTTCTTGATCTCGCCGGTCAGGTCCATCTTCTCGACGTCCTCCATGCGCAGGTCGGCACCGAAGCGCTCCGCCTGGTTGCGCATTTCGTCCATCAGCTCTGGGCCCTGGATGCCCTTGGCGAAGCCCGGGAAGTTCTCCACCTCGGTGGTCTGCATCAGCAGGCCGCCGAAGTCCATGCCCTCGAAAACGATCGGCTCGAGCTCGGCGCGGGCGGCGTAGATCGCGGCGGTGTAGCCGGCTGGCCCGGAGCCCACGATGATCACGTTGTGGATCTTCTCCGCAGGGTCGTGGGTGCCACCCGAGCTGGCGGAGGTATCGGGAGTATCGGCTGGGGTGGCCGCGTCCGCGGCGTCGCCCGCCTTGTTCACGCCGATTCCGACGTTGGCCTGCAGGAAGGGCTGAGACATGTGACCTCGCTCGTGTTCTTTGATGTGGGTTTCGCTTTCTTAACGCACTTTATCTAACCCAGTAGACACGGGATATATTCCCAGCTCAGGGGTGGTCGGCATAGTCGGCAAGCACGAGGTGGTCCTGCAGCAAGCGTCGCCCGCGCGAGTAGCGGGATTTCACGGTGCCGGGCGCGACATCGAGCATCGCGGAGATCTCGGAGATGGAGTAGCCGAGCATCCCGCGCAGCACGACGGTCTGCCGGAACAGGACCGGGATGCTGGCCAACGCGTTGTGCAGGTCAACGCTGAGCTCCTGGTTCGGTGTGGCGTGCGAGCTCGGCAGGTCGCGTTCACAGTCACTGATGTCCTCGCGGTGGCGGTGCCCGCGCCGGTGCTGGGCGGTCACGAAGTTCAGGGCGGTGCGGTGCGCGATGGTCACCATCCAGGTCACGACGCTGGAGCGGTTGCGGAAGGTGGCGGCGCGGCGGTGGATTTTCAGGACGGCTTCCTGGTGGACGTCCGCCAGTTCGCTCTCCGGGACGCCGGCGGCGCGTTCTGCCCAGTGCATGCGGACCTCGTGGCGGGCCAGCAGTGTGTGGAGTGCGAGCGGGTCGCCGGCGATGTGCTCGGCGAGCAGCTCCTGGTCGGTGCGGTGCGCGCTGGTGTGGGGCGCGTCCCCCGTGTTGCTTGGCGCGCTGCCCCACGTGGTGGTTTTCGCCCTATCCGGCGCGGTGGTGTGCTGTGTGTCGGTGACTGGTGCCGTCATGGCCCCTCCCCTTTCCCCCTGGTGAGCCTGGATCGTGGCTTAGACACTAATGAGCGCCCCGGCCATCGTGATGTCGATGGCGCCGGGGCGCTCAAAGCTGTGGACAGCTCAGCCGGTCAGGGAGCCGCGCTGTGGATAGCCGGTGGCGCGGACAACCGCGCGGGCTCCCCCGCCGGGCTCCCACGTCCCGCTCCCCCACCAGCCGTTACTGGCTGGCGGCTACGGGCTCCGCGGGGCTGCCTGCTCCCTTCGCAGCATTGCCACGACCAGCGCTCCCCCGCGCTGCACTGCTTGGCGCGGTGCTGGTCTCGTCCACGCGGTTCTGGCCCTGCCAGGTGCCCATGACGCGCAGTTCGCCGAGGGTGGCGCGGCCGTCGGCCTCCGGCAGCTGGGTGATCCAGATCAGCAGCTGCTTCATCGGCTTGGTGCCCTGCTCCTTCTTCTCGGCGTCCTCGGCGCGCTCCTCCTCAGACTCGGCCCCCTCCGAAGCCTCATCAGCGCCGCCAGCCTTCGCCGCCTCCTTGGCCTTGGCCGAAGCCATGGCCTTCAGCAGCTTCTGGTTCGCACCGCGACCCACGAGGACGTCCTGCCCGTCATCGCCGTGGAACTCCACGTTCATCGTGGACTCGGTGGCAGTCACGGTGCCCAGCGAGGAGGTTTCGTCCAGGGAGAGCGGGACCTTGCGCAGGTTGGCGGACTGGTTTCCGCTGGTCGCGGTTGCTGTCGCCTCGCTCTCCGGTGCGGTCTCCGAGGCAGTCGGCTCCTCCGAAGCACTCGGCTGGGCGGAGGCCTTGGCGCCCGCCTCGTTCGGGATGGCCGCCCCGCTCGGTGCCGCCGGGTCGGTCGGCGCGGTGGCCTCGTCGACGCGGCGCAGCTCGACCTTCATGCCGGGCGCCAGACCCTCCAGCTGCAGCGCGTGGATGCGGGTGCCGGTCGGCAGGTCCACGAGCAGGCCGATGCCCTCCTTCGTCGCCTCCGGGGTGCGTCCCAGCGGGCTGAGGTAGGAGTCGGACTGCCACTTCGTCGCCGCACGCCCGTCGGTGACGAGCTGGACGTCCTCCGGCGCGTCGAGGGTGCCCTTCGCGCCGGTGGGCATCCATTCGCGGACGTTGCGGATCGGCACCATCGTGGGCTCGCGGTTGATGATGCCCTCCGCGCCGGAGCGGATGGAGTCCGTGGATAGCGGCGAATCCTCCCGTCCGCCACCCACAACGCTGAGCAGGCTGGCGACGAGCGCGGCGATCAGCAGGGCGGAGCCGATGGCGATGCCACCGATGATCGCAACGTGCTGCAGGCGCGCCTGGCGAACACCGAAGCCGGTCTTCTGGACCTGCGGGGTCGGCGCCTCGTCCGGGTTGACGGCCAGCTCCCCGGAGGTGAGGTAGCGCAGCCTGGTCGCCAGCTCGCGGGGGTCGCGGTCCGCCGGGTTCGGTGGGACGTCGCCCTCGTCGCGGTCGTGGTCTGCGTCGCGGTCTTCGTCGTCTTCGTTTGCGTCGGTGGCTTCGGCGTGCCCGGTGACCGGGTTGGCCGCCCCGCCGCTGATGACGGCGGCGCGCTGCTCGGTGCTGAGGTTGCTGGCGGCCAGCGACTCGGCGAGCAGTTCCTTCGGGATCTCCGAGACCGGCACGTTGGCCAGCAGGAGCTCGAGGACGGCGGCGATGCCCTGCATGTCCTGCGCGGAGGAGTTATTCGGCAGGAAGCCAGGGAACGCGAGGACGGCACCGCCGGCGGTGCTGATGCGGATGCGGTCGCGGTGGTCCACGCCGAGTGCCAGGCCGTGGTCGTGCATTTCCGCGGCGGCTTCGGCGAGGTCGGCGACGGCGAATCCGACGGCCAGCGGGTCCGGGCTGGACTCCGCCACCGCGGAGAGTGCGGAGCCGTCGGTCCAGTCGGAGACCACGACCACGCTGCCGGGGCTGTCGATGACCTGGTGGATTTTCGCGAGCCCGGCCAGCGGGTTCGCCTCATCCCCCTGGGAGCCGTCACCAGCGCGTGCCAGGGCGGCCTCCTGGGCTTCCATCATGGCGCGGGACTTCCGCGACATGTCCTGCTTGACCTGCATCACCAGTCGGGACTGGTTCGGCACGTACTCGCCGGGGCGCTTGCCCTGGCGCACCGCTGCCAGCGGGTCGAGGATGGTGAGCCCAACCAGCTCCCCGGTGGCGGTGCGCCGGGCCTGCCAGAACCGGGCGGCAGTGGAGCCACCGTGGTCGGCGAGCAGGCGGTAGCGCCCGTCCAGGATCGGCGCGCCGGGCACCAGGCGTGGGCCGCGCACGCGCCCTGCGGACAGTGGCGGCAGTGGTGGCAGCAGGGAGTTGGCCACGGCAGCCTCGCGGGCGGCCTCTGCGGGGCCCAGCGGGGTGGGAGCCATGCGCTCTGCGGCGGAACCCAGTTCCTCCTCTGCCTGACGTCCGGAAAAGAAACGGCCGATACCGGGGACGCGGGAGAGCGCGGAGCCGACGGTGAGAACCTCGGGCAGCTTGGAGCGCGCCATGACCACACCGGTGGCGATGAGGAAGACTGGGCCGGTGATCAGCAGGCGAATCAGGAAGCCCGGGTTCTGGCCGGGGGTGATGATCGTGTTGGTGAGAGCCAGGTCCACCAGCCAGGCGACGAGCGCGCCGACGAGGGAGGCGCCGAAGGCCCAGAGGCTGGTGCGCATGACCTCGCGCGAGTTGAGGTTGCCCAGGGAGCGGCGCAGCAGCAGCACGCCGATGATCGCGCCGGTGACGAAGCCGAAGCCGTTGGCAGCACCCAGCAGCACCACCACCAGCCGCGGCTCGGTGGCGATGAATGGCGCGATGGAGACCAGCGCGATCTTGGTGATCGTGATGCCGGCGATGATGAAGGTCGGGGTCCAGACCTCCTCGCGGGCGTAGAACACGCGCAGGTGCAGCAGCACCAGGGAGTACGGGATGAGCGTGAAGGCGGAGAAGGAGACGGTCCAGCCCAGCACGCTCGCGGTCTCCATGGAGAAGGAGCGGTAGGCGAACAGTGCCGGCCCGATGACCCCGCCGAATGCGGTCATGAACACGATGATGGGGATCATCGCGAACATCGTCAGTCGGGTGGCGACGGTGAGGTCGCGGACCACGGCCTTATCGTCGCCGTCGGCGGCGTTGCGGGAGAGCCGCGGCATGACGGCGGTCAGCAGGGTCACGCCGATGACGCCGTAGGGCATCTGCAGCAGCTGCCAGGCGTTCATGTAGATCGTCGGGGCGTCGCCGGATGCGCTGGATGCGATCTGGTTATTGATTGCCCAACCGACCTGGGAGATCGCCACGTACAGCACGATCGCCACGCCCATGCCGGCGAAGTTCTTCAGGCGTTCGTCCACGCCCCACAGCGGCCGCAGGTTGATGCCCGCCTTGCGGAGGTAGGGCACCATGATGAGTGCTTGGAAGACCACGCCGAGGGTGGTGCCGAGCCCCAGCAGCAGCACGTGCGGGTCGGTGATCGTGACGTGGTCGGTGGGCTGGAGCTTCGTGTCCTCGGGCAGCAGCAGGTAGCCGCCGAGGACGGTGATGGTCACGAGGTTGTTGACCACGGGCGCCCACGCGCCGGGTTTGAATACTCCCTTGGTGTTCAGCACGGCCATGAACACGGCGAACATGGCGTAGAAGAAGATCTGCGGGAGCACCAGGTAGGCGAACATTGTCGCCATGTGCACGTTGACCTGGCCGTCTTGGTCGAGCGTGAGTCTGATCAGCCAGGGGGCGGCACCGACGGCGAGGAGGGTGATGATGACGGTGATGCTGAACGTCATCGTCAGGAGTCTTCGGATGAAGGCTTCGCCGCGGTCGGGGTCTTCCTTCTCGGCTCGGACGAGCACGGGGACGACCAGGGAGGTCAGCACCGCGCCGAGGACGAGCTCCGTGATGAGGTTCGGCAGGGTGTTCGCGGTGTTGAACGCGGAGGCGACTGCGGCACCGAGCGCGGAGCCGATGAGGACGGTGCGTAGGAAGCCGGTGATGCGCGACAGGAGGGTCGCGATGGCCATGGAGCCGCCGGTGCGGACGACGTCGGCGTCCGAGGGTTGCTCGTTGTTCTTGTCCTGTTCCGCCGCGGCTGCGGCGGTGCGGTCCGTGGGGGTTTCTTCCTCCGGTGGGACGTCACCGCCGCCGGTGGTTGCGGTGGCTGCGGGGGTCGCGGTGTGTTCGGGGGCGTTGGTGCCTGCCGTTCCGGCGGATGCGGCGGCGCGGGATGCTGCGCCGCGGGAGGCGGCAGCTCCGACCCCGGCGCCAGCGAGCGCTCGGGCGGAGGTGCGGGCCGGTTGGGAGCTGGCGCGGTACTGGCGGCCCGCGGGGTCTGCCCCGGGGTCGGCGGAGTGCCCGAGCTCCCCGGCGAGGCCGAACTCGTAGTGGTCATAGGCGTGCCGCTCGTTGCCCAGGTGGATCTCCGAGGCGGGCCGGCGGAAGTCCACGGCCGGGGCGGCTGGGGCCTCGGGCGTGGTGTTTTCGGGTTCCTGGCCGTGCTGGGAGGGGGCGATGCTCAGTGAGGAGTAGTCGTCCGTTGTTTCCGGGGTATTGGCTTCTTCGCGCGCCTGGGGGGCCAGCGCGGGCGGGCGGGCTTCGATGAAGCGGCCGCGCTGGCCTGCGGGTGGCTTGGTCGGTGGCGTGCTGCCGTGGCCTGCGCTGTCAGCGGAATCCTCGGGAACGTCTGGGTTAGTCACAGAATCCATCATCGTCCACATTGGGTGCGTTTCCTAACTAGAAACGCGCTCCCGGGGCGGGTTTTCGCTGCCTGTGACGGGTTTTACACGGTGTTTTCGGCGGCGGGCCTAGCGGCTGCGGCGGCGGCGCCGACGGTCCAGGAGGAGCTTCCCGCCGATGCCCGCGCCAGCGATGATGGTGAGCAGGAGGATCATCTTATCCAGCGGGATATTGGGGCTGGAGTGCACGCTGACTTGCACGGAGTCGCTGATTCGCTTGTTTTTGGGGCTGGCGAGCCACAGGTCGAGGTCGCTGCGGCGGTTTGCGGCACCGAGGTCGATCGACACTGTGAGGGAACCACGCGCCGGGATCATCTGAGCCTCGGATTCCAGGATGGTGGCGGGGTGCCCGGCGTGCTCGTCGAGGGTGTCGCGGTAGCGGATCTTCGCCGGCACAGGCAGCGGTAGGCCGTTTTGGGCGGCGACGATCAGTGGCGCGGCTTCGGAGGTTCGGGTGAAGACGTTGCCGGGTGGCAGCAGGGTTACCGAGTTGCGCAGGGTGTCCGCGGTCTCTGCCGCACCGGCGACGCGGGCGGCGGCGCGCTGGCTAGCCCCGTCCTGCTCGGCGGGGTTGCGGGTGCCGTAGTTGCTGGTGGCTCGCGCGAGATCGGCGAGGATCGGGCGGGTGAACTGTTCGCGGGTCAGCGCGATCTTCCGGGAGTTAGCCATCATGAGGGTGAGGCTGCGGATCCGGTCGGCCAGGGTCGCCAGCTGTGGCGCGAGTGCCTCGGTGGGTTTCCCGGGGTCGGCGAAGGGCTGGGTGACCTCCCCGAGTGCCAGTTCGGAGTTCTTCAGGCCGCGGGGGCGCAGCGCATCGGCCAGGGAGGCCGGGGTGGCCTGCCCGGTGGCGAAGGCCTGCTCGATGTAGTCCAGGAGGGCGGTGGCGTCCTGCCCGTTGACCTCCCACTGGCCCGGCGGGACGGCGAGGATCGGCTCGGGGCTGGCGAGTTCCTGCTGGAGCACGGCCAGGGCGGTGGACATGCGGGTGGCCTCGGAGTCCGCGTTGGCGTCGAAGCGGGCCTGGGGGTTGGAGTAGCCCGTGGTGTCGGGACGGGCGCCGGTGGCGGCGAGGACGGTGCCGAGGTCGCCGGAGTAGCGCAGCGCGCGGAGGCTGCCGGCATCGTTGAGCTTCAGCAGGCGGTCGTTCCACTGCTGGTCAGCCTGTTGGGTTGCGGGGTCGTGCGCGTCCCCGGCCTCCTCCCCCGAGGTCTCGGGGGTCTGGGCGGGCTGCTGGGTGAGCACGGTGTTATTCGCGACGAGCGCGGTGACTGGCACCTTGGGGTCAAGGGTGGGCAGGAGCGCCTGGCCCTTGAGGGTGTTCTCGAAGCGGCGGGACGGGTCGGCCCCCTCCGAGGCGGGGTCCACCTTCGCGGCGGCGAGGTACGGCAGGGCTTCGGGAGTGAGGTAGCCGCTGCTGGGGATGGCGATATTGGCCACCGGGGTGGTGCCGAGGATCTCGTGGATGGTGGCGGCACCCCGGCCGAGGGCGTGCATGCTGAGCCAGGCCGCGCTGGTGGATTCCTCGGCCACGCCGGTATCTGCTCCAGCGGCACCACCGGCCGCATCTCCGTTGGCAGCGGCGCCATTGGCCTGTCCTGCCGCGGCCTCCGGGTTGGTGGGCCCGGTCGCCTGGGCGGTGGTGTTGATGTCCGCCCCGCCGTAGGGCAGCGCGACGGTGCAGCTCTCCTTGGTGGTGTCGCGCAGGTCGCTGAGCCAGGTAGCGGCGGCCTTATCGTGGGCGCCGGGTTCGGAGCGGTCCTTGGTGTTGAAGATGTCTCCCCAGGAGTCGCGGAGCCGCTTGCGCTCCTCGACGGGCTTTGGGACACGCCCGCCCACGCGGTAGCCGCCGGCCATGCGCTCCACGGTCTGCAGGAGGTCGGGGTCGATCGCCAGGCAGCTGGCTTCGCGGATCTTGGTGCCCTGTGGGCCGTCCAGTGCGGTGCGGTAGCTGTCGAGGAGGGTGCGTAGCCGCCCGCCTTCCTTCAGTTGCTCACCGAGGGAGTCCTCGCTGAGGTAGAGCTCGGCGGGCTCGGGGGCGTCCCCGACCGCGCCGGGTGTGGCGTGCGTTTCGCCACCGATGGGCCACAGGAAGGTCAGCGGGGTGCCGGAGGTGCCACTGCCCTGCCCTGCCGGGGCCTGGGGGTTGCCCTCCGTGGTGCCGTCCGCGCTTTCTTCTTCCTTATTCTCTTCCGGGGTGACGACGGCCGTCGCGCGAGTCACCGCGAGCAGTTCCGCCCCCTGTGCTGCCTGGTCCCCAGCGGCCTCTCCCCCACCATCGGCACCATCAGCGGCCCCGGGCGTGCCGCCGAGGGTGAACATCAGCGGGTAGGTTCCGGCCTGCGCGGCATCCGGCAGCCCGAAGCTCATCGGTGCCAAGGCCCCAGCTGGGCCCGCCGTTTCGCCGGTGGGGGTCTCGGGGTGTGGAGTGGCGTCGTCCTGAAAGGAAGGGTCGCGGAAGAGGCGGACGTCCACGTCGGCGGTTTCGCCCGGCCCCAGGGAAACCTCAGCGCCGTTGCTGCGCTGCAGTGGGCGCGCCGGGGAGCTGTGTGGGTACTCGCCGCTGTTGGAGAGCAGGGAGGTGCGCACCTGGGCGGGGCTGCCGGCGGCGGGCGCGGTTTTCAGGCTCAGTGTGAGGCCCCGGATGGTGCCGGGGCTGGTGTTGCGGATGCGCAGGGTGTAGGTCTGCGGGTCGGTGTCCGCCGGGTTGAGGAAGCGCGGGCTGATGTTGCGAACCTGCAGGTTAATGCCCCGATTGGGGTCGGTGGAGCGGGCGTTCGGGTTGGCCCAGTCCGTGGCCTCCGCGTGGTGGAAGGTGCTGGTGTGCTCGGGGGTTTGGGCGCCCGCGGCAGGCATGGCCTTTGCTGCGGGCAGGGCGTTTGCGGCAGGCAGGGCGGAGCCAGCGAGCGGGCCGGGCACGGCGGTGACCCACCCGGCGCAGAGGAGGGAGCCGAGCGCGAGGGCGGTGGCGGGGCGGATTTTGGCAGCCATGCAGCCCTCCTAACGCGGGGTGGCGCGGCCTGCTTCCGCTTCCGCGCGGGCGTGGTTCGGCAGCGTGTCGAGAGCGCGGCGGGCCAGGCGGCGCTCGTCGGCGTAGGCGAGGCGTTCGACCAGGTTGTTCACGGGAACCCAGGTGACTTCGGTGACCTCGGGGTCTTCGTCGTTGAACTCCCCGTCCACGTAGCGCAGCAGGTGGTGGTGGACGGTCTTGTGGATGCGGGTGCCCTCGGAGACGAACCAGTAGTCGATGGTGCCGAGCTCGTCGATGACGGTCCCGGCGATGCCGGTTTCCTCCCACACTTCGCGTTCGGCGGTGCTGCGGTGGGATTCGTGCTCTTCGACGTGGCCTTTGGGCATGGACCACAGGAGGCGCCCGCGGCGGTCGACGCGGCCGATGAGGGCGGCGTAGATCTTGGACATGTCCACGCTGCCGTTGGGGCGCACGGCTTCGGCCAGGCCGGTGAGGACAAGCCCGCCCGCGGAGGTTTCCACCGAGAGCGGCAGGTCGGAGTGCTCCAGGTGGGTGCGGTTCTGCTTGCCCTGTTTGGCGCGCCGGGTGCTGGTGCGTTTCGGGTTGTTGCGGCCAGCCCCGGAGCGGTTGCCGCGGTTCGAGCCGTGGTTATTGCGGTTGCTGGTGCGGGTGTTCTCGCCCTGCTGGCCCTGCTGGTTGCCGCGGCCCTTGCCCTTGCGGTTGTTCTTCGCGTTCTTGGCGTTTTTGGGGCGGCGCTGGTTTTCGCGCTGCGGCTGTTCGTCGTGCTGCGAACGGCGGCGCGTGCTGCGGGGCGAACCGCTGCTCGTGGTGGCGCTGTCGTTCGTGTTCATTCTGTTTATAGTAGCTGCTTGGCCGGGGCTTGGGGGAACCGCTGGCGGGGGTTGGGTGTGCCGGTGGCGGCGGCCGGGCGGGTGACCGGTGCGGTGTTGGGGTGTTGGGCCATGAAGTAAGGTATTGCGCGTGACTACGAGGGCGAATGAGACTGCAGATGGCGCGACGGCTGGTGCTGCCGCGGAAGCTGGTGCGACGGCGGCCGGCGCTGGGGCGGGCGTTGCCGAGGTAACCGGGGGCACGCAGGCCAAGGAAGCGGCGATGCTGGGGGCCGCGTGGCAGTCCCTGCGCCGCAATGACGCCACGCTGCGCCGGCTAGCTAAGGCCTTCGAGGCGGCGGGCCACGAGCTCTACCTGGTGGGCGGCTCGGTGCGCGATGCGATGCTGGCGCGCCTCAGCCACGACCTGGATTTCACCACGGACGCTCGCCCGGATGTGGTGATGGGGATCCTGGAGCCGATGGCCGAGACGGTGTGGGATACGGGCATCGAATTCGGCACCGTGTCCGCGCTGGTCGGTGGCCTGGAGGTGGAGATCACCACGTTCCGGGCGGATCAGTACGACGGCCAGTCCCGCAACCCGGAGGTCACCTTCGGCGACACCCTGGAGGGCGATCTGGTGCGCCGGGACTTCCGCGCGAACGCGATGGCGCTGAAGCTCTCCGCAGACGGGAAACACGAGTTCTGCGACCCGCTGGGTGGCTTGGCTGACGTGGCCGCCGGGGTGCTGGACACGCCGGATAGCCCGGAGGTGAGCTTCCGGGACGATCCGTTGCGCATGCTGCGGGCCTGCCGTTTCGTCTCTCAGCTGGGTTTTGAGGTCGCCCCGCGGGTGGCTGAGGCCATGGCGGCGATGGCGGATCAGATCCAGCGGATCACGGTGGAGCGCGTGGCGGTGGAGCTGAATAAGCTGCTGCTCGGCACGACCCCGTGGGAGGGCCTGGACCTGATGGTGGAGGCCGGCCTGGCGGATTTCGTTCTCCCGGAGCTGCCGCGCCTGCGGATGACTCAGGACGAGCACAAGCAGCACAAGGATGTGTACTGGCACTCCCTGACGGTGCTGCGCAATGCGCTGGTGCAGGAGCAGAATTACGGCGTGGAGCCGGACCTGGAGCTGCGTTGGGCCGCCCTGCTGCACGACTGTGGGAAGCCGGATACCCGCGCGTTCACGGACTCTGGCCAGGTGACTTTCCACCAGCACGAGGTGGTGGGTGCGAAGCTGGTGCGCCGCCGGTTGCGGCAGCTGGAGTTTTCTAAGCAGCTGGTGAAGGATATTTCCCAGCTGGTGTTCCTGCACATGCGTTTCTATGGCTATGGGGATAGCGCGTGGACGGATTCGGCGGTCCGCCGCTATGTGACGGATGCGGGTGATCTGCTGCCGAAGCTGCACATGTTGGTGCGGGCGGATTGCACGACCCGTAATAAGCGCAAGGGGGCGCGCCTGCGCCGTAATTACGACGACCTCGAGCGGCGGATTGAGGAACTCAAGGAGAAGGAGGACCTCGCGGCGGTGCGCCCGGACCTGGATGGCAACGAGATCATGGAGATCCTGGGTCTGAAGCCGGGCCCGGAGGTGGGGCAGGCGTGGGCGTTTTTGAAGGAGCTGCGCCTGGATCGGGGTCCGCTGGGCCGGGACGAGGCCATTGCGGAGCTGCGGGCCTGGTGGGATGCGCAGCAGGGGTAGTGCTGCGCGCTTAGGTGTTTCTTAGCCCCTTCCGGGGGTGCCGGTGTGTTCGGTGCTCCCGGGAGGGGCTTTGTGCTTTCGTGACCCTAAGCCAGGGAGCCCCTTAAGCCTAGGGGCACCATGTTTGCAACCGAACTGTAATATCGAAGATTGACGTAAAGGTGCAGGCCATGCGTATTAAAGCTGAATAGGTAGGGCGCCAAAAGATTGGCCTTTATCTACAGCCCTTTGTGGGTATTATCAGGGGGTATTTAGAAAGCGCCGGCTGCCTGCTGGTGCTGCTAACTCGTCGAAAGGAAGCAACATGGCCAATCTGCGGGGGCTAATCGCCCGTGGTGGGAAGTCCGGCGCTTTTGCGCTGGGCTTTTCCGACAAGATGAAGTCCGTTGCAGGCGCAATGGCAGTCCTGGCGCTGGCAACGACTGGCACTATTGTGGTGCAGTCTCAGAACGCCCCGGCCGCCGCCAACGTTCTGCAGGAACCGAACGCTATCCACTCGCCGGGTGAGCACAGGGCGAATCACACAGTCAATGGTGCTGTGTACGTTGACCGGTCCGGCATCAACTCGAACAAGACGGGTGATGACCAAGGCCTGTCAAACGTCAAGGTGTACGCCCAGTGGATGGACGAACGAGTCAAGGGCTATGCCGTTTCGCCGGTGTACACCACCAACACTCGTGCAGACGGAACTTATACCGTCGACTTCCCAGAGTGGACGGACAGCCAAGGCAATAAGCACCTTTTCAAGGCTAATCCGTACCAGAAGCTGCGTGTGTGGATCGAAAACCCTGACAGCAGCAAGTACGAAATTTCGTACATGGAAGGCGATGGAGTCTTCAAGGGCTCTATTGAGCGCTACGCCTCCGTGTGGAGCGTTGACCTGGTCAACGGTGGCAATGTCCGTGACCAGAACATTGCACTGACAGAAACGCCGGAAAGCTGGCTGCAGAAGCCGGAAGCTGACTGGAAGCAAAGCGAGGCAAAGACCGGCGACGGCTACATTAACGGTCGTGTTTTCTGGGACCAGAAAAATCTTGCTGGTGCCGGAGATGTCCCCCAGTACAACACGGGCCACGGTGACGTAGCAGTTTCCGGTGTCAAGGTTGTCGGTTCGTACCTGCGTGATGAAGTCGCAAACGAACTTGATCAGTGGAAGAAGGACAACCGCGGCTACACGCAGCTCGAACTTAAGCAGGCTCAGCAGGACGCCATCAAGAAGTTCGAAACTGATAATCCGGGGCAGTCGGCAATTGCCGAAACCGTGACAGCTACGACGGACGCCCAAGGACAGTTGGGGTTGCCCGCAAATGGTGGACACGTAGTGGAGCTACCTCATAGTTAGGCAGCTGTTTCTTCTTCGTTGGTGGTC
>NZ_JASONC010000018.1:0-53561 GCF_030217065.1 Corynebacterium sp. UMB4614 | reverse complement strand
TGGCTCACAATGAACATCCTCTCCTACGGACACAACATCCGTACAAGTTGGGTGTCCACTAAACGAGGGTAACCTCACAGTACGTTCTTCAGTTCAACGGTACGTACGGAGTCACATCGACGAACATCGGGACTCTGCCAAATGCGGAAGCCAAGAAACTCTTCCACACTGTCGCCGACTCTGCCGCTTCTGGACGATGGGCCACATCGGGAGGAGACGTTGCTCAGGGTGTGGGCGCAGGGACTGTCTCAAAGCACATCAACATGGACTACGTCTATGTGCAGCCCATCTTGGACGAAAGCGCCAATGTCAATCCGGATAACTTCCGGACGGCCATGTTCACCAACCCGACCTGGAATATTTCATACGCCACAGCGCCCAAGAGGCACGCCGTTGATAACTCTGACTTCGCTCTGAAGCCCTCGAAGCCCGGCTTTGATGTTGTCGATTACAACACCACCGACAAGCCTGCTTTCAAGGGCACCGAGGTGCAGACCAGGACCGTCGGCCTTGTTCCGAACACGCCGTACACCATCCAGTGGTACAACGCTGCTGGTGAGAAGGTGGGCACAACCTGCAAGCTTGACAGCGATGACTTGGGCGCAGTGCCTTCGTGCCCGTTCACCGTTCCGGACACAGCAAAAGCCGGTGACGTCTTTACCGCAGTTGTGGAACTGCCGGACGGCACCCCGTTCTTGGCTGATTCGTTCATCGTCAAGGAGCCGATGACCGATTCCATGGACCCCAAGTACGACGACAAGCTGGTTGTTCCTGGTGAGGAAACCAAGTCGTCCCCGACCTTCACTGACAAGGACGGTCAGAAGGTCGACGCTCCTAAGGATGCGAAGTTCTCGATTCCTGAAGACTTCAAGGCTCCTGAAGGCTACGAAGTGAAGATTGACGAGAACACCGGTGAGGTCACCGTAACGTTCCCGGACAAGTCCAAGCTGAACAAGGACACTGCCGAAGAATTCAGTGTTCCTGTCACGGTTACTTACCCGGATGGCACCAAGGACGACGCTAAGGCGAACTTCAAGCTGGACACCGATGGTGACGGTGACCCTGACGTCACGGACCCGGATGATGACGGCGACGGCATCCCGGACGAAGACGACAGCAACCCGAAGGTTCCGAACGCGAACGATCACTTCGATCCTGTATACGAAGATGGTTCGGGTAAGCCGGGCAGCGACGTCAAGATCGATCCTCCGACCTTCAAGGACAAGGACGGCAACGAGACCAAGGCTCCTGAGGGCACCAAGTTCACCCCTGGTGAGAACGCGCCTGAGGGTGTGACCATCGATGAGAAGACTGGTGCGATCACTGTTCCGGTTCCGGAGGATGCGAAGCCGGGTGACAAGATCACCGTTCCGGTTGTTGTGACCTACCCGGATGGCACCAAGGACAACGTCGACGTCACCGTCACGGTGACTGAGAAGGACAACGGCGTCTACGAGCCTGCTTACGAGGACAAGCTGGTTGTCCCTGGTAAGGAGACCAAGTCTTCCCCGACCTTCACTGACAAGGAAGGTAAGGACGCCAAGGCTCCTGAGGGTTCGAAGTTCACCATTGGTGAGGACTTCACCGTTCCTGAGGGCTACGAGGTCAAGATCGACGAGTCCAACGGTGAGATCACGGTGACTGTCGACGGCGACAAGCTGAACAAGGACACCGTTGAGGACTTCGATGTTCCGGTGACGGTGACCTACCCGGATGGCAGCACCGATAAGACGGACGCGAACTTCAAGCTGGACACCGATAATGACGGTAAGCCTGACACCGAGGATGACGACGACGATAACGACGGCATCCCGGATGAGGTAGAGAAGGAGAAGGGCTCTAACCCGAAGGATAAGGGTTCGATTCCGGCAACTCCGATCGAGCCGGGTAACCCCACCAATGCCGCAACCTACGAGCCTGGTTACGAGGATGGTTCGGGTAAGCCGGGTTCTGATGTCAAGATCGAGGCTCCGAAGTTCACCGACAAGGACGGCAACGACACCAAGGCTCCTGAGGGCACCAAGTTCACCCCGGGTGAGAACGTGCCGGATGGTGTGACCATCGATGAGAACACTGGTGAGATCACGGTGACCATCCCTGAGGATGCGACCCCGGGTGACAAGATCACTGTTCCGGTTGAGGTGACTTACCCGGATGGTTCGAAGGACAACGTCGACGTCACCATCACGGTTGAACAGCCGGACGCGGTTGACCCGCAGAAGTACCCGGAGGATACCGAGGTCGAGCAGGGCGGATCTGAGAAGATCACCCCGACCACCGACGTTCCAGAAGGCCACACCCCGAAGCTGGTCGGTCAGGACGGTAAGCCGACCGACAAGGTCGTCGTCGAGGACGAAAACGGCAAGATCACCGTCGAGATCGACGAGAACGGCGTCATCACCGTGACCACGGACGAGAAGGCAACCCCGGGTGACTACAAGGTTCCGGTTGTTAACGTCGACGAGAATGGTCACCCGATCGAGGGCACCGAGCAGCAGGTCCCGGTCAAGGTGACCGAGAAGGGCGACCAGGGCGACGAGGGCAACAACACCGGCGACGACGCGGTGAAGTACACCCCGACCTGGAAGAACGCCAAGACCAAGCCGGCTGTCCCGGTCGACGTGAAGAACGAGCGTCCGGATCAGCTGCCAGAGGGCTCCAAGGTTGAGGCCCAGTCCGACAAGGGCTGGACCGTCACCACAGCTCCGGATGGCACCATCACGGTGACCCCGCCGGCTGACGCACAGCACGGCGATAAGTCCGAGATTTCCGTTACGGTGACCTACCCGGATGGCTCCCAGGACCGGGAGACCTTCACCGTCACCGTCGAGACTGATCCGAGCTGGGAGGATGGCAAGACCACCCCGGATAAGCCGATCGTGATCCCGAACGACGGCGGCCCAGTGAAGCCGGGCACCACCGTCGAGGTCGTCGATAATGGCCCGGGCACCGTGGAGATCGACGAGAACGGCAACATCACCGTGACTCCGACCGATGAGGCGGAGCCGGGCGACACGGTTGTCGTGGTGGTCAAGGACCCTGAGGGTAACGAGATCGACCGCGTGACGGTGGAGATTGTTGAGAACCCTGAGGAAGTGACTCCGACCGACCCGAACGACGAGCCGAAGGGTAACCAGGCTGACGATGTGACCCCGGACTGGGAGAACGAAACCGTCAAGCCGGGTGGCTCTGTTGAGGTTCCGAACAAGGGCGACAAGCTGCCTGACGGTTCCAAGATCGAGACCGAGGTCAGCAAGGACGGCTGGACCGTCGAGGCCGACCCGAAGACCGGCGAGCTGAAGGTCACCGCTCCGAAGGATGCTAAGCACGGCGACAAGGTCACCGTCACGGTGACTGTCACCTACCCGGATGGCTCCACGGACACGGAGAAGTTCACTGTCACCGTTGTCGAGAAGAAGGACGGCAGCACTCCTCCGGGTAGCAGCGGCTCCTCTGACCTGCCGGATGGCCTCATCCCGGGTCTGATCGGTGGCGGAATCATCGGCGGCCTCATCGGCAGCCACCTGGGCTCCTCCCACGGTTCCTCCACCCCGGGCCAGGGCACTGGCTCCGGCCACGGCTCCTCCACCCCGGGCCACGGTGCCGGTAAGGCTCCTGCGGACAAGGGTGCCCAGCAGGGTGCCGGTAACCAGGGTGGTAACGCTGGCGGCCAGTCCGGCAAGGTTGGTCCTCTGGGCGGTAAGTCCGGCGCAGCTCAGTCTGGTGCTTCCAGCTCCAGCACTGACCGTCAGGGCTCCCTGGCAGTGACCGGTGTGTCCGGCGTGGCGATCATGCTGGGTGCTGCTGCGATGGCCCTGGCCATCGGTGGCGCACTGCTGGCTGGCCGTCGCCGCCGCGAAAACTAAATAACACCCTCGGCTTCAGGTGAGGGCCGGCGAAAGCTGGTCCCCCTGAGCCGGAAGGGCAGTGCGCTGTAGCGCACACCCCGCTTAACCGCGGGTAGAAGGCTCCCAGGCCGTCTGAACTGTATGAGTTCGGGTGGCCCGGGAGCTTTTTCTCTTCCCAAACCCTGCGGGCCGACCCGCTCAAGCCCCGCCACCAACACTCAAATCCACTCCCCAGCCACTCCCAACCCCACCACGCAGCCAGCTACACTGCAGGCATGGCAACCCCCGAGTTCATCCTCAACCTGCGCGAAAAAATCGGCACCGACCCGCTCTGGCTCCCCGGCATCACCGCGATCGTCCTCAAAGAAGTCCCGCCCGAAGCCCCACTCTGGGAAGTCCCGAAAGTCCTGCTCGTCAAACGCGCCGACAACGGCGAATGGACGCCCGTCTGCGGCATCGTCGACCCCGGCGAGGAACCCCACGTCGCCGCCATCCGCGAAGTCAAAGAAGAAACCGGCCTGTACGTCACCGTCGCCGCCCTCCTCGGCGTCGGCGCTACCGACCAGGTCACCTACCCCAACGGGGACCAGACCGCATACATGGATACTGCGATGCGGTGCGTCCTCACCGATAAGGACGCCAACCCCCTCGACCCCACACTCCCCGACTACGATTCACTCGCCGAACCCATCGTCGGCGACGAAGAATCCACCGACGTCGGCTGGTTCTCCGTGGCCCAACTGCCCCCGATGAAGCCGCGTTTCCGCCTCATCATCGCAGACGCCGTCGCGCAGCTGAAGCACCCGCAGGGCTTCCGGCCCCGCATCGGCTACTTCAAGCGCAGCTAGGGGCTGCTGCGATCCCGGCGCTACCAGGTCGTGGCGCGCTCTGGGGCCTCCTCGTACTTCGCGGCATAGCTGGAGGCCCGGAAGGAACAAATAATCAGCTGCACCTGGTGGAAGATCATCAGCGGCAGGATCATCATCCCCAAACTTCCCCCGCCGAACATCACCGCAGCCATCGGCAAACCAGAGGCCAGCGACTTCTTCGTGCCCGCGAACTGGATCGCCACCTGGTCCTCATAGTTAAAGCCCAGCTTCCGTGCCGCGAGCGAGGAGGCCGAGAGCATCAGGTACACCAGCACCACCGAGCCCAGCACCAGGCTAACCACGCTGATCCAGCTGATCGTCGACCAGATCCCGTCCACGATCCCCTCGGAGAAGGACACGTACACCACCAAGCCGATGGAGATCTGGTCCACCTTCTTCGTCGCCTTCGAGGCCGCGAAATCCTTCACCCACGGCCGCAACAGCTGCCCCACCACGAAGGGCAAGAACAGCTGCAGGCCGATCTTGTAGAAGGTGCTGGCGTCGATATGGAAACCACCCTCCGCGGTGGACATCAACAACAGCACCAGCAGTGGCGTGAGCACCACACCCAGCAGACTGGAGGCACTCGCCGCGACGATGGAGGCAGCCACATTACCCCGGGCGATGGAGGTGAACGCCACCGAGGACTGCACCGTGGAGGGCACCAACGTCAAAAACAGAATGCCCAGGTACATCTCCTGGCCGATCAGGCCGGATAGCGGCCGCAGCGCCACACCAACCAGTGGGAAGATCGCGAAAGTGAAGGCGACGATCAGCAGGTGCAGCCGCCAGTGCATCAGGCCCTCCAGCGCCTCCCGCGGGTGCAGGCGCGCACCGTAGAGGAAGAAGAGGAAGGCGATGGCGATCGTCACCACCCAGTTGCCGATCTCCGCGCCCTGCCCCCGCAGCGGCACGATCACCGCCGCGACCACCGCAAGCACGATCAACACAATCAAAAAATCCGGGCGGTAGCCCAGGATCTTCTGCAGGACCGTCTGCTTCTTCGGGGTGGGGTTCTCAGCGCTCATTCTTGGCATTGTAGCCTGCGTCACAGTTGCGTCAGCGATGGGAAGAATTGCACCCCGCGGGCAGCTTTAAAACTTTTTCACAGATATAGAATACACAGAGGGTTTCGTCGGGTTAACTAACGAACATGACGAATAACCGAGGGGATCACAGCACCGGCGCGGCAGCTGGCCGCGCACCACAGAACCCGACCGCCGAAAGAATCGACCCGACCGCCGCGGCGCAAGAAACCTACGACGTCATCATCATCGGCGCCGGCACCTCCGGGCTGAACATCGCCCGCGAACTCGCCGCCGCAGGGCTGACCGTCCTCGGCCTGGAAGCCGGCAAGCGCTACGACCGGCACACCTACCCACGCACCGAGATCGACTCCAGCTCCCAGCTCTTCTGGGGCGGCGGCGTGGAACTGACCACCGACGCCGGCCTCGGCCTGCTCCGCCCCAAGGCCGTCGGCGGCGGCTCCATCGTCAACCAGGCCCTCATGGACCGCTTCGACGACGTCGCCTTCTCCTCCTGGCGCGACCAGTCCGGCGTCTCCTGGCTCAACGAGGACTACCTCGCCGACTACTACGAGCGCGCCGAGGGAAACATGAGCCTCAAGAACGTGCCCGAAGAGTGGCGCAACAACAACGCAAAGAACTTCGCCGACGGCTTCGACGCGAACGGCTACCGCTACGCCCCACTGCGCCGCGGGGAGGCCGACTGCCGCTTCGAGGACGGCAACTGCTGCGTGGAGTGCCTCAGCGGCTGCTCCATCGACTCCAAGCAGTCCACCGCCGTCACCGCCCTGCCAGCAGCGGAAAACCACGGCTTCCACCTCATCGACTGCGCCGAAGCGCGCACGATCACCGAGCACCCCGACCGCGTGACCGTCACCACCCGCGTGCCCGCGGACAACACCCCGAAGGGCCGCCGCGGCTTCGGCAAGCCCACCAACTTCGAACCCCAGGTGGAGCGCACCTTCACCGCCCGGCGCGTCGTGCTGGCCTCCGGCGCGATCGGTAACACCGCCCTCCTGCTGCGCAGCGGCTACGGCAAGCAGCTGCCGGGCCTGGGTAAGAACTTCTTCACCCACCCGCAGTACATGAACCTGGGCCGCTACGCCGAGGACGTCCGCGCCTTCGCCGGCCCCCTGCAGAACTACAAGTCCGACGACCCGAGCTTCCGCCGCCAGGGCTTCAAGCTGGAGAACGTCTTCGCAGGCCCAGGCAACATCGCCCTCCTGCTGCCCGGCTTCGGCGCCCGCCACGCGGAGATCATGCAGGACTTCCCACGCCTGGGCTGCATCGAGGTCTGCGTGCGCGACACCAACCCCGGCGAAATCAGCATCAACCGCAAGGGCAACCCGGTGATCAAGAAGAAGCTCAACCGGGAGGACGCCCGCCGTCGCGACGCCGGCATGGCCGCCATCCGCAATATCTTCAACGCCACCGGTGCCGAAGAGATCCTCCACGGCCAGTTCGGCATCGGCCTGCACCTCATGGGCGGCCTCGGGATGGGTGCCAGCGCCAAGCAGGGCGTGGTCTCCCCCGAGTTCACCCTCTACGGCAGCAACCGCATCCACGCCGCGGACTCCTCGATCTTCCCGAACGCGCCGGGCATCAACCCCGCACTCACCATCGCCGCCCTGTCCCTCAAGGCCGCCGAGCAGATCATCGCGGCGAGCTAAGGAAGGAAGAAAGCAGACATGACCAGCAAGAACCTCAACCCCCGCTCCACCGAGCTGCTCACCGCCACGCAGATGAAGGGCCTGCTGCGCCTGGGCGACGTCGTCATCCCCGGCGTCCCGGCCCGCAAGGCCGCGTCCGGACGCGCAGGGTCCCCGACCGCGACGTCCGGTGGCGCGACGTCCCGGCCCCTGACCTCCGGCGGCGGGGCGCTGCCGTCCTTCTCCGAGTCCGGATGCGCGGCCGGCATCGACCGCATGCTCTCCTACATGTACGACGACGACCGCACCGCCTTCCTCGCCCTCGCCACCGTCTGCGCCTACGCGCCCACGCCCCTGGTCCGCCTGATCGTCGCGATGGCCAACGCGAATGCCAAGTTCCCCGAGCCACTCGCCGGGCTGATGCGCATGGCCAACCTTGGTATCAAGGGTGTCGTGCACAGCCTCTACTACTCCAACCTCGGGGTACGCCTCGGCGAGGAACTTACCGACTCCCCACTGCTTGCCCGGGGCACCAACCCCAACCAGCTGCCCAATATCCACCAGGCCATCGGCTACGAGACCACCATCAACCAGGAGGCCTACGAGGCCGCCCTCGCCGCCGCCGACGCGCAGAACCCACGCGACTAACCCGCGCTCAACAACCACAAGGAGCACACACCATGGCAACACAGATCCCAGAATCCGAATACGCCCAGGTCGAGGGCGTCGTCGAACGAGCACGCGAAGCACAGAAATCCATCCGCGCCCTGAGCGTCGAGGAACGCCTCGAACACCTCCGCCTCCTGCGCGGGGTGATCGTCAACCGCACCGAGGAGATCGTCGACCGCGTCCGGGAGGAAACGGGTAAGTCCCGCAGCGACATCCTGATGTCCGAGATGTTCGGCGCGCTGGACGTTATCAGCTGGCACGAAAAGAACGCCGCGAAGGTCCTGGCTCCGCAGAAGGTCGAGACCCCGCTGACGATGATGGGTAAGAAGTCCGAGATCTGGTACGAACCCCTCGGCGTGGCCTTCATCATCGCGCCCTGGAACTACCCCTTCTTCCAGGCGATCGTGCCGATCGTGGCGGCGCTGGCTGCCGGCAACGCGGTCGTCTACAAGCCCTCCGAGCACACCCCACTGGCCGGGCTGATCGAATCCCTCCTGGAGGAAGCCGCCATCGCCCCGAACTGGGTGCAGGTGGTCTACGGCGACGGTGCCGTGGGTGCCGAGGTCATCGACCAGCACCCCGACCTCGTCATGTTCACCGGCTCGTGCGCGACCGGGCGGAAGATCATGAAGCAGTGCTCCGACATGCTCATCCCCGTCGAGCTCGAGCTCGGTGGCAAGGACCCCATGATCGTTTTTGAGGACGTCGACATCCCCCGCACTGCCGCGGGCGCACTGTTCGGCGGTCTGACGGCGACCGGCCAGTCTTGTACTTCCGTGGAGCGGCTCTACGTCCACGAGAGCATCAAGGAGGAGTTCGTCGCCGAGCTGGTGCGGCAGGCCCGGCTGCTCACGCAGGCGGACACGGATTCCCGCAACAACGACCTGGGCCGCATGACCGTCGACTTCCAGATCGAGCAGGTCAACGAGCAGGTTCAGGACGCTGTTTCGCGTGGTGCGCGCCAGCTCACCGGGCAGGACTGGGACGGCCGTTCCGCGCTGATCCCACCGATCCTGCTGGTCGACGTGCCGGAGGATGCGCTGGTCGTGACGGAGGAAACCTTCGGACCGGTGATCCCGGTGCTGAGCTTCAGCTCGGAACGGGAGGTCATCGACCGGGCGAATGACACGCCCTTCGGGCTGACCGGTTCCGTGTGGAGCGCGGACATCGACCGGGCGCGCCGGGTGGCCGGGGCGCTGCGCGCCGGCGGGGTGTCCATCAACAACGTCATGGCCACCGAGGCCACCCCGGTGCTGCCGTTCGGTGGGGTGGGTGACTCCGGGATGGGCCGCCACAAGGGTGCCGATGGCCTGCGAGCCTGGTGCAACCCGAAGTCCGTGATCGTGGATAAGGACGGCTCCCAGGGCGCTGGCCTGGAAGCGAACTGGTACCCGTACACGGAGAAGAAGTACGAGAAGTTCAGCAAGATGCTGCAGGCTTATTTCGCGGAGCAGCCCGCCCCGGTGAAGCTCGCGAAATTCGGGCTGCTGGGGACTTCGCTGGAATCCTATGCTCAAAAGGCACGGGAAGAGCGGGAGAAGTAGGGCTATGGGGTGTTAACCCTTTCGGATGCTTAAGCCGTGGCGCTTTCCTGCGCTGCGGCTTCTTGCTCTGCCGTGGTCGTCTTCGGGATAAACAGGCTGGTCAGCGCAGCCAGGCCCAGAATGATGCCACCCACCAGGAAGGCCGTGGTGTAGCCCGTGGCGGAATCCGAGCCCTCTGGGGAGCCCACCACCTGGAACACCGGCAGCACCGCGAAGGAGATACCCGCACCCAGGTTGAAGGCCGCGGAGTTCATGCCCGGCAGGAAGCCCTGGTTATCCTGCGGCGAGTTCACCACACCCAGGTTGTTCAGCACGATATTGCCGATGCCTGCGTAGGTCACGCCCAGCAGGATCACGCCCACGATCAGCACGATCTTCGAGCGCGTCCCCACGAAAGCTAGCAGGAACAGCAGCAGCATGGACGCGATATTGGAGAGGCGCAGCAGGTTCGCATAACCCACCTTCGGCGCCAGGCGACCTGCGAAGGGGCCCACCGCCCAACCGATCAGTGCGTACGGGGTCAGCAGCAGCAGGGACGCCATCGTCGCACGCATGCCGAAACCAGCCTCCGCGTTCTGGGCCAGGGACGGTGCCACACCGTTGACGGCAGCGAACACCCCCGTCATCGTCAACACGGTGGTCAGCAGCAAACCCCAGGTCTCCCGGCGGCGCAGGTACTTCGGGGCAACCAGCGGAGCCGCACCAGCGGTGTTCTCCTGGCGGGTCTCCCAGCGCCAGAAGATGGCAAACACGATCAGACCAGCGGCCACCAGGCCGATGACGTACAGCCAGTCCGCGGCCGCACCCTTACCGGCCTCATTCGCGGCCAGCGTGATGGACAGCACGGAAACGACCAGGACGGCCGCGCCGATCCAGTCCATGCGGACGTTATCGGAAGGCTTGGACTCCGGGGCGAACATCGCGACCACCACGGTGGCGACCGCGCCGACGGCGAAGATCAGCCAGAACACGGAGCGGAAGCCCCAGTGCTCAGCCATCCAGCCGGAGAGCAGGACGTCGATACCCGCCACACCACCATTGATCGCGGCGATCAGGCCCATCAACGTGCCGAGGCGAACCTCGTCCTTAACCTGGCTGCGCAGGATGATCAGCGTCATCGGGATGGTCGGGCCGGAAATACCCTGCAGCGCGCGGGCCAGCATCAGCACGCCGATATTCGGGGCGAGGGCGGCCAGCAGGCCACCCAGGGACATCACGGCCAACATGATGACCAGGATGCGGCGGCGTCCCACAATGTCCGAGAGGCGCGGGAGGAACAGGCCGCACATCGCGCCACCGGTGAAGAACGCGGTCTGGGTGAGGCCGACCGCGGACTCATCGGTGTTGAGCTCGGTGGCCATCGTGCGCAGCACCGGGGAGAGCATCGAGGCGTTGAGCTGGAATGCCACCGCCGCGGTGATGAGCACGAACATGAGCAGTGGCAGGCCGCCCTTGCGCGAATCCACCGGGTCGATGACTGGGGTCGCGGCGGCGGGGTTATTAGGCCCGCCTGAGCGGGGGGTGTTTGCGTTCATATATGCAGGATAAGTGGGCGATTCGTGCGAGTCCACACTTTTTCCTGTGATGTTGGCTGCAGGTGCGCGCTGGTTGGTGCGGGAGGGTGCGAGCGAGCGCGTGCCCTGGCTCCCGATTGTGTGTTTTGCAGAGTTTGTTGCCGGAAATCCGCCCAAAAGCGACCTCAAACTCTGCAAAACGTGAAGGAGGGGGCGTGCCCCGCTCCCCCGGCCCCGCTCCCCGCGCGGCCCCGAACGGGCGCTAGCTGCGGAAGCCGGTGTCGCCGATGCGGGTCAGCGCATCAACCAGCAGATCCCAGAAGCGATCCACGTCCACGTCCACGCCGACGCGGTGGCGCACCGGCTCCACGTGCTCGCCATAGGTATCCATGCCCGCGCAGGCGTAATCATCCGTGAGGCACAGCGAGGAAGGATCGCCCGGCTGCTCAGCCGTCTGATCCTGCGCGCCCCAAGTGCGCCGCAGGTCAACCACGGTCATGCCGCGGGTATACTCACCCTTGGTCTCCACGACAACCGGGGCCGCCACGGTGCGCAGCACCTCCGGGTCAGCCACCGCCGCAACAGCCAGCGGGTCGTGCATCGGCGGCCCCGGGTAACGGCGCTCCTTCATGTACGCGCCCCCGAAGAACTCCACAAGCTCCGCGATGAACTCCGCAACATCCGTGCCCACGGCCTTGAGCTGCGCCATGCGGGACGGAACCGCGAGCACCTTGTGGGTGACGTCCAAACCAACCATCGTGACCGGCCACTCCGCGTCGAAGACGATCGCGGCGGCCTCCGGGTCGGCGAGGATGTTGAACTCCGCGGACGGGGTCATGTTGCCGGTGTGGTGCCCGCCGCCCATCAGCGTCACACCCGCCACGCGGGAGACGAGCTCCGGGTAACGCCGCGCGAACAGTCCAATGTTGGTCAGCGCGCCCGTCGGGACGAGCGTGACGGTGCCCGGCTCCTCCCGTTCGATGACCTGCGCGATCAGGTCGACCGCGTGGGTGTCCTCCAACTCCACGCCAGCCTCCGGCAGCTGCGGGCCGTCGAGGCCGGACTCGCCGTGGATCTCATCCGGGATCAGCTGCGGCCCGACAAGCGGACGGTGCGCACCAGCGGCGAAGGGCACGCCGGTGATCCCGCCGACGCGCGCGAGCGCCTGCGCGTTCTTGGTGACCTTCTCGAGGGTCTGGTTCCCCGCGACGGTCGTGACCGCGAGCAACTCGAGGTTCGGGTTTCCCCAGGCCAGGAGCATGGCGATGGCGTCGTCGTGGCCGGGGTCGCAGTCGAGGATGATCTTGCGCGGCTGGGTGTTATTGGCTGCAGAAGTGCTCATACCTCAAGTGTGCCACGCGCACCTGGGAGAACGCGGTGCGAAAGCTAGGATATTGCTCACGCACTTTCACACCCCGCGCATACTCCGCGCCCGACCCCCAGGACGCCCCTTGTTCGCAACGATCGCCCAGGCTGTTGGCCGTTTCGCCGTGACGAATATCGACGACATCATCGTCCTCTCGCTGCGCTCATTGTATTAAGGACTGAGGGAGTTGACGACGCAATTATTTGAAGAGGAGCTCAACGTTAGGTGCTCCCGACAAAGGTTTAGCGTAATCAAGTCACGGTTACTGAGGGCGTTGAAAAATAGTCCCATGGTAATGGAAATAATTGACTGCGTTCAAGGGGTTGACCGAGGTAATGAATATAATTTAGAGCTTCCCACGGGGGATGATGGAAGAAGTCCGGATGCGACTGAGGTTAATACGGTCGCTATCTCATTCAGCGCGAGTGCCAATGTTTCAGATTTAGATGAACTGAGTGACGAAGTATATAGCTGCGTGCTGTATGCGCTGAATAATTCTCAGACATTAGATTTTTTCAGCCTATTATCTCCCCTTGAAGATAAAAGGGATTTAGGCGGTTAGATCGGCATTCTGCTTTGAGTATTTGGGGTAAGCAGATGGCGATTGGGATTGATTGGCTGTCGTCGCCGGTGCGGGTGCCTTCCTGCCGCCCAGCGCGATCCCCTATTTCGGTCTGATTCCGCTGGTCGATGGCCTGAAGGCTGCATGGAAGGCCTGGGCGTGGTGATCCTAGTCCAGGGCTACACTTTCGGCCTCTAGCTGCGGTTTTCCTGTTCTGCCGCCAGGTCGCGGATCTCTGCTTCCGTCGCGTACGACGCCGCCGCGCCGGCCTTCTGGGTCGCCAAGGACCCGGCCGCAACAGCCACGCGGGTGGCGTCCACCAGGGAGGAACCCGTAGCCACAGCTGCCGCGAGCGTGCCGCAGAACGCATCCCCGGCACCGGTGGTGTCCACGATGGTCTCCATCTGCGGGGCGGGCACGCGCGTGACCCCGTCCCCGTCGATGACGGCCGCGCCTGCTGGCCCCAGGGTGACCACGCAGGTGCGGGCGACGTCCTTGAGCGCGGCGAAGAGCTCCTCGGTGGGGGTTTCGCGGGGCAGCCCGGTGATGTCCGCGGCCTCCAGCTCGTTGAGAATGATCGGGTCGGACGCCGCGACCAGGTCCGCGTCCTTCGTGGTCACCGGGGCGAGGTTCAGTATCAACCGGGCGCCGATGGCCTCTGCCAACGCGGGCAGCTCCGCGGAGTGCTCCGGGGTCAGCTCACCTTGCGCCAGCACCACTGGGATGGGGCGGTCATCGGCCAGCTCCTTGGCGAGCTCTGTCAGCTCGGTCGGGCTGGTCAGCTCGTTGGCTCCGGAGGTCACGATGATGATGTTCTCGCCGGACGCGTCGTTCATGATGAATGCCTGGCCGGTGGGCTGGTTGGCGCGGGCGATGTGGACGGTGTTCACCCCGTGCTCGTCGAGCTCCTTGATCGCCAGCAGCGCCAGCGGATCGAGCGGCTGGTTGGGGTTATCGGCGCTGGTCTCCCCCACGGCACCCAGCAGGATCGTCTCCACGCCCATGCGGGCGGAGGCGACGGCCTGGTTCGCGCCCTTGCCGCCGAGTCCCTGCAGCCCGCGGCGGCCGATGATGGTCTCGCCGGGGTGCGGGAACTCATCGAGGCCCACGAAGGTGTCGACGTTGATGCTGCCGCACACGAGGACGGCAGGTGCCGCGTTGCTCTTCGCGTCGGTGGGCGCGGTGTTCGGGTTCTTACCGGGGTTCATGCCTCACAGTCTAGAAGACGCCCCGGGCTTGCCTGGGGTTGTCTCGGAAGGGGGTGGCCAACGCCACAGGTGCATTACAGAAGCCGCAGATTCCGGGCACGCGCTACCCCTGGTTGGATAATCTATCAATAGTACAATTGAGGAGTGAGAGAGTTGCGGTCCGTACGATTTCGGAGAGGAATACATGCGTAAAATTATGCAGAACCGGCGAGGGGTAACCGCGGTTGCCGCAGCCCTGGCTTTGTCAACAAGCCTCGTTGCCGCCCCTGCCGACGCTAGCGTCATCAATACACGACTTGAGCGCGTTCGCACCGGTTTTCAATCGCAGCGCGTAAACCATGTGGGTGCGCATGCAGTGCAGGCAGGGTTGATCGATTGTACTTCCAATGCCCCCGGGGCTACCCCGTACCTTGAGTTGATGTTGAAGAAAGTTCGGCGACTCCAGCCAGATGTCAACATGGGGCTTCGAAATGTCTCTAATTGCTTTAAAAAGCCGTACCGAGCGTCGTGGGGATTCCCTGGTCATGCGAAGTATTACTGGCAAGTAAAGTCACGGGATTACCAGACAACCAGCGCCCGCATCATGAACCTCTACTTTTAGATTGCCACTCCATGCCTACAGCCTCTTTCCGCTTCGCCTACCCGCAGAGTACCCGACGGATCGACATCCGCGATCTCGCCATCAACGATGCTGCCACAGTCGTTCTCGGTGTCAACGGAGCAGGTAAAACGACCATGTTGCGCTGCCTCGCTGGACAATTCAAACTGCAACGAGGGAAGCTGCCCAGCGCGGATGGCACCGTCTACGTTCCCCAAAAGTTCATGCCCATCAGCGGTTTTAACGTGGCGGATTACATTTCTTACGTCGGTTGGCTGCAAGGGGCTCCCCTGCGACAGGCCCAGAAGGACGCCCTCACCTGGGCCGAGTTCGTGGGTTTGCAGGGAGATGTAACCCGCCAGGAATGTCGACAGCTGAGCGGTGGGCAGCAGGCGAAGCTCCAGCTGGCCGCCGCCTTGAATTCTCAGGCGCGCTGGCTGTTACTCGACGAACCCAGTGCGACTCTGGACCCAATCGCGAAGCAGGAGCTACGGCAGCTCTATCGCGACGTCATCAACCGAGGCATCCGGTTGTGGGTTTCCAGCCACCAGCCCTTGGAAGTCGGCGAACCATTTGAGCAGGTCATCGTGTTAGATCATGGCTGTCTCGCATTTCAGGGGCGAATCGACGACTTCATTGGCTTCAGTGATGACCGAACTGACGCCTCCGATACGACCTGGCGAGGAGAACCTATCTCCCCCACTGTTCTGCAGTTGTCTGCCGTCCACCGGTCGGAGGCGTGATGAGAAAAGCGTTACTTCGAAATGCGCTAATCGTTCTCGTGGGTTTCGCTGTCAGCTTGCGGCTCAACATCAGCATCGAGGGTGCTGAAACCTACCCGAGTTCCCCGCAAGCCACGCTCCATAAGTCTTGGCAGTTGTTCATTGTCCTGGGGCCCTTGCTTGGGTTCCTGAGCGCGTGGGAGGCGTCCCGGTTTCGCGAAATCCTGACTCAGCTGGGCAGGCCACGTTATGCCGGGAAAGTATGGTTGCGGTCGATTGCTCCACTCCAGCTGATTGCATTTTTGCTCGTCACTCTACATTTTGTTCTCAACGATGGATTCGGCTCCAGGGCCTGGCCGCAAGGCGTGTTGATTATCGCGCTGCATGCGCTCGTTTGGGCTTCACTCGGTATGGCATGCGGCCTCTATCTTCCAAGCCTGATCGCCTTGCCCGTGGCAATGTTCCTGAGCTTTGTTCTGCAGGCTTACCCGCCGGCACTGTCGCAGCCTGAATGGCGCTACATGTTCGGCCAGACTGCAGGGCTGTGCTGCGGTATTGACCGCGAACTGAGCTCCTCCTTCGTGGCGGCGAGTGCCACGATGCTCGCCGCATTGCTCATGGCAGCGTGGGTGCTCATTTATGTCGGTAGCTCCGGGTGTCGAGGAACGACCGCCGCCGTGGCCGCTGGAGTAGCCGTTGCGCTGTTGGGAGGGTTTGCTAGCTATTCGCAAGTTGCAGGGGCTGGTTATGACGTGACCGTCCAAAGGTCTGAGAAAGACTTGGTCTGCAGCGATAGCCAGTGTTTATGGCCCGAAACGCCCGAGGAGGTCGTGGCTGCTAATCGTGATGTGCTGAGCTCTCTCGGCAAGCCGCAGGCGTCCCTGTGGGACATACACAGCTCAGCTGCACCGGAAGACCTGCAGAAGGAGCAACCACTGCAATATCTCCTTGTGCGATCCACCGACCCCGACACGGTTGAACTCGTGCTCATCCTGCAGCATCTTCAGGCAGATGACGCACTACGCCGCACCCCGAGCTGCTGGTTCGGCGAGGACGGGCCCGTGCCGGTCGCCGATGCCTTTGACGGGGTCTCCCCTGATGACCTCAAGCGCTTGGTGTTGGAGCCATCGGGTCACCTTCGGCAAGAGCTCGATCATGAGGCGCTCATTAGCAAGGTCAACGAGGGCTGCGTGGCGTCGTGATGACCAAGCTGTACCTTCGCGGCCACCGTGTCCCCCAGGCCTTTGGTCTAATTGCGATCGCTGTATGCGGCGCCATTGTTCTGGGGACAACAGCAATACCCTTGCCGTGGGTTGATGGCACGTACGGCGCTGTTGTGCCGTTCAATGTCGTCTTTGCGTTGCTGTTTCTCAGTGCTGTTGTGCTCTTCTACACCAGCGACCTCGCGGTGTGGGAGGAATACAGCCCCCGGTCGTGGAAGACACAGGATTATGCCTTTCTCGGTGCTGCGTATCTCCCACTGGTTCTGCTCGCCTCGTTCGGAAACGCAGGCTTGTGGCAGTTTAGCGCCTTGAGTCTGGCCTGCTTCTGGACCTTAAGTCTTGTGCAGCCCCCACTACATGCGCTGAGCGCGACACTCTTTCTGGCCTTTGCGCAGTGTCTATTGATCGTGGCCCTACCAGCAAAGTTCCTGCCGCTTTTTTGGAAGCCCACGCTGTGGGTCACGCTTGCCGCGAGCGCCTATTCGCTAGTGATTTTTTCCATCGCGCGACCCAAGTTGAAGCGCGCGAACCTCCGCTAGTCTGCGCGCTAAGGTGTACCCGCGTTAACCCCTAGCGGCGGTCCTGCTCCGCCACCGCGCGCCGTGCCGCATCCAGATCCAGCGCGGGCTTCGCCGCCGCCTGCTGCGCGCCCTGCCCAGCACCAGCACTAGCACCAGAACCGGCGTCCCGACCTGCGTCGAAGGCCGCTCCCCCGCCTTCGCATGCGCCATTGAGCGAGCAGCTACCGCACGCATTCCCCGACGCACATTCCTCCGCCGACGGTTCACAACCGCCAGCCGAGGCGTCGTCGTTGGAAGAAGAACCAGAGGAACAGCAACCCGCAGCGACCCGCTCGTCCTCGGCCTCCTGACCACGCACGTGCTCCAGGCGAGCCATCGTGGACGCCGCCATCGCAGAACCCATCCCAATCAGGAACAGCGCCCCCACGATCAACAGTGCGAAGACCAGCCACATCCAGCCGCCGATCCCCGTCGTCAACAACGCAGCCCCCAGCAGCGCCGCACCCGCACCCATCCACGCCGGGCCCGCGATCTTGTGCGCCAAAACCCAGTTCTCGGGGGACTTCCGAACCTCCGGGATACGCAGCCCAACCACCCCGTTACCAGGCAGTTTCTCCATAAACCCGAGCAGCCCCACCGTCAGGACAGCGAGGGCGAGAATAACCAGCAGGATGGTGAGCACGATCATGCGGTTCAGTCTATTACCCCGTCTACTAGAATGACCAACCATGAACACCCCAGCTGACACGTCCGACCAGACCCCGTACCGCTACTCCCCCGCGCTCGCCGCAGATATCGAGCAGCGGTGGCAGAAGCACTGGGCCGACCACGGCACCTTCAACGCCCCCAACCCCGTCGGCGACCTCGCCTCCGACGGGCAGAAGCTGCCGGAAGACCGCATCTTCGTGCAGGACATGTTCCCCTACCCCTCCGGCGCCGGGCTGCACGTCGGCCACCCGCTGGGCTACATCGCCACCGATGTCTATGCACGCTTCCAGCGCATGACCGGCAAGAACGTGCTCCACACCCTCGGCTACGACGCCTTCGGCCTGCCCGCCGAGCAGTACGCCGTCCAGACCGGCACCCACCCGCGCACCACCACCATGGCCAATATCGAGAACATGGAGCGCCAGCTGGGCCGCCTGGGGCTTGGCCACGATAAACGCCGCGCCGTCGCCACCACCGACCGCGAGTTCTACCGCTGGACCCAGTGGATCTTCCTCAAGATCTACAACTCCTGGTTCGACCCGGAGGCCGACCCCGCGCCGGGCTACCCAGCCAAGCTGAAGGGCCGCGCCCGCCCGATCTCCGAGCTCATCCCGAAGCTCGAGGCCGAGCACGCCGACTGGGCCGAGAAGACCGAAGCCGAGCGCCAGGAGATCATCGACGGCTACCGCCTGGTCTACCGCTCCAACTCCACCGTCAACTGGTGCCCGGGCCTGGGCACCGTGCTGGCGAACGAGGAGGTCACCGCCGAGGGCCGCTCCGAGCGCGGCAACTTCCCGGTCTTCCGCAAGAACCTCCAGCAGTGGATGATGCGCATCACCGCCTACTCCGACCGCCTGCTCGAGGACCTGGAATTCCTCGACTGGCCGGAGAAGGTCAAGTCCATGCAGCGCAACTGGATCGGCCGTTCCCGCGGCGCGCAGCTCGCGTTTTCCTCCGCGGCGGGCCCGATCGAGGTCTTCACCACCCGCCCGGACACCCTCTTCGGGGCGACGTACATGGTGCTCGCCCCTGAGCACGAGCTCGTCGACACCCTCGTTTCCGCAGCTGAGGACGCCGCCGGCTCCCCGCAGGCCGCCTACGCCGACGCCGATGAGCGCTGGACCTTCGGCAAGAACAGCCCATCCGAGGCCGTCGCCGCCTACCGCGCGTCCATCGCCGCGAAGTCCGACCTGGAGCGCCAGGAAAACAAGGAAAAGACCGGTGTGTTCACCGGCGCCTACGCCACCAATCCGGTTAACGGCGAGCAGGTGCCCGTCTTCATCGCGGACTACGTCCTCATGGGCTACGGCACCGGCGCCATCATGGCGGTCCCGGCCCACGACGAGCGCGACTTCGACTTCGCCACCGCCTTCGGCCTGCCGATCCGCGAGGTCGTCGCCGGCGGTGAGAAGGGCGAGGACGGCCAGCTCACCGCTGCCTACACCGAGGCCGGCAAGGCCGTGAACAGCGCAAACGCCGAGGGCCTGGACATCAACGGCCTGGCTCTCGACGAGGCGAAGGCCACCACCATCGAGTGGCTCGAGGACAAGGGCTACGGCCACGGCAAGGTGCAGTTCAAGCTGCGCGACTGGCTGTTTGCCCGCCAGCGTTACTGGGGCGAGCCCTTCCCCATCGTCTACGACGCCGACGGTGTCGCCCACCCGCTGCCGGAGGACATGCTCCCGGTGGAGCTGCCGGAGGTCGAGGACTACAAGCCGGTCGCCTTCGACCCGGAGGACCAGGACACCGAGCCGCAGCCCCCGCTGGCCAAGGCCCGCGAGTGGATCGAGGTCGAGCTGGACCTCGGCGATGGCCGTGGCACGCAGACCTACTACCGCGACGCGAACGTCATGCCGCAGTGGGCCGGTTCCTCCTGGTACCAGCTGCGCTACATCGACCCGAATAACGAGAACGCGCTGGTAGACATCGAAAACGAGCGCTACTGGGTCGGCCCGCGCGAGGGCAACCCCTCCGGTGGTGTGGACCTGTACGTCGGCGGCGTGGAGCACGCGGTGCTGCACCTGCTGTACTCCCGCTTCTGGCACAAGGTGCTCTTCGACCTGGGCGTGGTCAGCTCCTTCGAGCCGTACCACCGCCTGTTCAACCAGGGCTACATCCAGGCCTACGCCTACACCGATTCCCGCGGCGTGTACATGCCGGCCGCGGAGGTCGTGGAGCGCGACGGCGCATTCGTGCACGTCAACCCGGAGACCGGCGAGGAAACCCCGCTCCAGCAGGAGTACGGAAAGATGGGCAAGTCCCTGAAGAACTCCGTCTCCCCGGACGAGATCTGCGATAACTACGGCGCGGACACCCTGCGCGTCTACGAGATGTCCATGGGTCCACTGGACACTTCCCGCCCGTGGGCGACGAAGGACGTCGTCGGCGCGCAGCGTTTCCTGCAGCGCGCCTGGCGCCTGGTCGTGGACGAGACGACCGGCAAGGCCGCCGTCGATGAGGACGTCAACACGCTGGCCTCGCTGCCGGATGAGGACCGCCGTGCGGTGAACCGCGCGCTGGCGGGTGTCCACGAGGACTACACCAACCTGCACAACAACACGGCCGTCGCGAAGCTGATCGAGCTGGTCAACTACCTGACGAAGCAGTACGGCGCCGCTGGTGCCGGTGGCGCCCAGGGTGCAGCAGCGGATGCTGCGGTGCCGCGCGCGGCGGCGGAGGCGCTGGCGCTGATGCTCGCCCCGGTGGCCCCGCACCTGGCCGAGGAGCTGTGGCAGGCCCTGGGCGGGGCTGCGGCCTCCGGCCTGCTGGCTGGCGGCGCCGGCCAGGGTTCCGGCCTGACCCAGGACGAGGCCTCCGTGGCCTTCGTGCCTTACCCGGCGTGGGAAGAGGACTGGCTGGTCGATGACCAGATCGAGATGCCGGTTCAGATCATGGGCAAGGTTCGCGCCCGCATCATGGTCGCCGCCGACGCCTCCCGGGAGGACCTGGAGGCCGCGGCGCTGGCAGACGAGACCGTGCAGGGCCACATCGAGGGCAAGACGGTGCAGAAGGTCATCGTCGTGCCGGGCCGCATGATCAATATCGTCGCGAAGTAACGCGAAAGGCCGCCCGGGAGGGGACCGGGCGGCCTGGGGCTGGGGGAGCGCTGAGCTTTGGCCCTTGGGGTTGTGGGGTGAAGCCCTTGGGCGTGGGCGCGCGGGGGAGCGCTGAGCTTTAGGCGTTGAGGATCAGCATCGCCGCGCTGTTGACCGACCAGCCGATCGCCACTGGCATGATGAACCAGATCACCGCGATCCACGGGCGCCAACGCTGGTGGCGCTTCCACTTGTAGTAGCAGATATACGCCGCTCCGAAGAGCCCGAAGAAGCACACCAGAGCTGGGGCGATGTGGAAGAACAGCCGGAATCCCTCGGTGCACAGCCAGGCGGAAGAATCGGCGTCGCAATACGGGCCGCCCACGATGCGGGAGATGATCGCGGTGCCCAACGCGAGGACGATCGCGATGCCCGGAACAGCGAAGAAGAAGATGATCGCCTGCTTCGTCGAGCGGTTATTGCGCTCCAGGCGGGCAAGGGGATCGGCCTCGTAATCGAGCTCGGTGAGCTTCGGGCGTCCGACGGTCTGCGGCGGGAGGTCCTCCGGCGGTAGCTCGGCGCCATTCTCCGGGTGCTCAGGGCCCAACGTACTCACGAATACCCTCTCCTTCGGTGAAAGTCCTGGTAGCTCCCCACCTTAAGAGATGCAGGCCACAAAGCTAAACCCCACCGCCTAACTCGAGCGGGGAAGCGTAACTCGGGTGGGGTAGTGGGTGTGCGCTGCGGCGCGCAATGCACACAGGGGGAGGGGCAGCCAGATCCGGCTAGCTCGACCCGCCTAGCTCGCCCCGACCGCCTAGACCGTGCTGAGGAACACCGGCACCGGCACGTGCCGCAGGATCTGGTTTGTCGATGGGCCGATGAACACGCGGTTGAAGTCACCCAGCACGCTGGAGCCCATGACCATCAGGTCGCCTTTGCGCCACTTGATCGCGCCGACGGCCTCCTCCCAGCTCGCGCCGATGCCGGTCTTCGTCGTGACTTCCAGCTCTGGGTGGCGGGACAGCGCTCGTTTCCGGCCACGCTCCAGCAGCTCCTTGGCCTGCACCTGCCACGCCTCCGCCAACGGGGCAGCGGCGTTGTTAGAACCAACAGCACCGGCACTGCCGGCACCCGCGGCATCCACCGCGTCGCCGAAGGCCACCTGCGTGGGGTCCAGCGAGACCCCGGCGGGGGAGAAGGCCACCAGGCGCAGTGGCACCTCCCACCGCCGCGCGAGATCCGAGGCATGGCGCAGTGCCTGCTGGGACTGCTCGGTATCCACATAAGCGCAGTTCAGGCGGGTCGGCCCGGCCTTAGAGAAGTCCAGGTTCCGCGGCACCAGCATCAGCGGTAGCGGGGAGCAGTGCAGCAGTGCATCCGCGGTGGAGCCCATCCGGTAGCGCCCGTCCGGCGAATCCGCCTGCGAACCCAGCAGGATCACATCCGCCCCGAACTCCTCACCGGCCTCGATGAGTCGGCTGGTCTCGGAGTGATCGCTGTAGACCATCGCGAGCTGCTCTTCGTCGAGCATCTTCTCGGGCACCCCGGCGGCCAGCAGCGCGGCACGAGCGGACTCGCCCGCGGCGGTCATTTCTGCCGCCAACCAGGTATTGAAGGCCTCCCGGGCCTCCGTATAGGTGGTGGGGGTGGCGGACCCGGCGACCGGGGCGCCCAGTGCCTCGGCCGCGCCCATCCCGGTGCCTGGGGTGCCGTGGCTGCGGCTGGTGTCCGGGCTGGTGGGGTAGAGGTCCGAGGTGGCGGTGGGGTAGAGGTCCGCCTGATCCGCCGCCGCGGCGGGGACGTCCGTCTGTGGCCAGGTCTGGGAGATCACCGTCGCGGTCCGCACGACCAGCGGGTTCTCCTGCGCGAGCCAGGCAACGGTGCGCGCGAGGTCCTCGCCCACGCTTCCGGCATGGGGTGGCCACGCGACCAGGACGCGCAGCGCGCGGTTGACGCGCGGCGCGCTCACCGGCTTGGCGAGCGTTGGCGGGCGGAATGCCTTCTTAGCGGTGCGGGACTTCTTCGTCTTCTTCGGTGCCACAGCGTTGAGCTCCCCGTCCCAAATCAGTGTTTAGCGCTACTTCTCAGCCGGGTTAGCGCTCTCATCATCCTCAGAGTAGCGCTCCAGGATGGTGTCGATGACCGGGATGAAATCGTCGACGGTCTGCAGATCTTCCTCGCTGAGGTTCTCCAGCATGCTGGCGAGCTGGATGCTGCGCGCCCCCTCCTGGTTGTGCAGCTCTTCCCGCCCCTTGTCGGTGAGCTGAACGCGTACGCCGCGGCGGTCGCTGACGTCCCGAACGCGGTGGACCAGCCCCATCGTCTCGAGCTGGTTGACGGCGTTGGAGGCCGTCGGCATGCGGATGGATTCCATCGCAGCGATCTGAGAGATGCGCATGGGCCCCTCGCTGTCCAGGATCATCATGATCGACAGCTGGGCCTGCGAGATGCTCGACTGCTCCGTCTTACGGAAGTAGAGCAGGTAAAGGCGCGTGAGGCTCGGGCGAAGATCCCGGGCGATGTCCATTTTTGAACGTGGCATAAAGACCAATCTACCTGAGTGTTGTCCATACAAAACTATCGACTACCAGATATTCCCCTATCGCGGGGAAAGATCTACCCCCGGGGGCTCGTGTAGCACCCCGAGGGTAGCGGTATAGGAGGCCTGCTGGGCTGAAGCCGCAGCCGATGCACGTACGGGTTTAGCCAATCCCGCCGGAGATGAATTCCTCCAGCTGGGTGCGCGCCACATCGTCCGGCAGCTGCGTCGGAGGGGACTTCATCAGGTAGCTGGACGCCGCCTCAACCGGACCAGCAACACCGCGATCCAGGGCGATCTTCGCCGCGCGAACAGCGTCGATGATGATGCCCGCGGAGTTTGGGGAGTCCCACACCTCGAGCTTGTACTCCAGGTTCAGCGGGACCTCGCCGAATGCGGAGCCCTCCAGGCGCACGTAGGCCCACTTCCGGTCGTCCAGCCAGCCCACGTAGTCCGACGGCCCGATGTGCACGTTCTTATCGTGCACCTTGCCCGCCAGCGGGGAGGTCTTCAGATTGGACGTCACCGCCTGCGTCTTAGAGATCTTCTTCGACTCCAGACGCTCGCGCTCCAGCATGTTCTTGAAGTCCATGTTGCCGCCAACGTTCAGCTGCATCGTGCGGTCCAGGCGCACGCCGCGCTCCTCGAAGAGGTGGGCGAGCACGCGGTGGGTGATCGTGGCGCCGACCTGGGACTTGATGTCATCGCCGATGATCGGCAGGCCCGCGTCGCGGAACTTCTGCGCCCACTCCGGGTCGGAGGCGATGAATACCGGCAGGGCGTTGACGAACGCGCAGCCAGCGTCGATGGCGCACTGCGCGTAGAAGCGGTCCGCCTCCTCGGAGCCGACCGGCAGGTAGCTGACGACGACGTCCGCCTCCGCCTTCTTTAGCTCAGCAACGACGTCCACCGGCTCCACCGAGGACTCCTCGATGGACTCCTGGTAGTAACGGCCCAGGCCGTCGTGGGTGGGTCCGCGCTTGACCTCGACGCCGAGGTGCGGGATATCCGCGATCTTGATCGTCTGGTTCTGGCCGGAGTACAGCGCCTCGGAGACGTCCTTGCCGACCTTGTCCGCGTCGACGTCGAAACCAGCGACGACCTTGACGTCCGCGACGTGGTAGTCACCGAAAACGGTGTGCATCAGGCCCGGGATCTCAGCATCCGGGGCGGCGTCCTTATAAAACTCAAGGCCCTCAACCAGGGAGGTGGCGCAGTTGCCGAGGCCGACGATCGCGATGTTGACCGTGCGGCCCTCGGCCGCTGCAGGGGAAGTCGAATTATTGCTCATAGCTGAACAACTTAAGGCCGCTGACCTTGGCAATTGGGAGCCTTAAAGCGGTTGACCGATCAAGAGCCGCCAGTAAACCGATCAAGTGCCGGCCCGGGGCGACGTCCTCAAAGGTAGGGGAGGGGATCCGAGAAAGCGGGGTCATGACGGCGAAGCGCGGACCGTGGCGATGTGGAGGCAGTAAACCCCTGTGGCGAAAGTGGCGCGCGAAAGGTGCAAACCACGGGGGCGACCGCGTAAAGTAATGAAAATCGACTGCCCTTTTCAATGAGGAGACATAGCTCGTTGAGTAAGAACACTCAGCCGCCGCGCCGCAAGAACAACGCCGCGAAGCCAGGCCCGAAGAAGAACGGGTCCGGCTCCGGGCGCTCTGTCCGCAGCGGCAACTACGTCGCGCGGGCACGCAAGAAGAACCACTGGCGCGATAGCGAATTCCGCAAGAAAGTCCTGGTGGGCTTCACCGCGCTCATCGCGGTCGCCATCATCGTGCCCGTCGTGGCCTTCTTCACCGCCTACTCCGTGACCAAGGTTCCGGAGCCAGAGGAGCTGGTCAACAACCAGGTCTCCTACATCATGGCCTCCGATAACGAGACCGAGCTCGCGCGCATCATCCCGCCCGAGGGCAACCGAACCAACGTGGAGATCTCCGAGATTCCGGAGCATGTCCGCGAGGCCGTCCTCGCCGCAGAGGACCGGGACTTCTACGACAACCCCGGCTTCTCCCTGACCGGCTTCGGCCGCGCCGCGCTCGGCCAGCTCACCGGCAACAGCAGCGCCGGCGGTGGCTCCACCATCACGCAGCAGTACGTGAAAAACGCCATGGTCGGCGACGAGCTCAGCATCTCCCGTAAGGCCAAAGAGCTGGTGATTTCCTCCAAGATGGCCCGCGAGTGGTCCAAGGACGAGATCCTTGGCGCCTACCTCAACACCATCTACTTCGGGCGTAACGCCTACGGCATCAACTCCGCCGCGCACGCCTACTTCAACAAGGACGTCAAGGACCTCACCGTCGAGGAAGGCGCGGTGCTCGCCGCGTCCATCCAGTCCCCGAGCGTGCTGGACCCGTGGACCAACCGCGAGCGCGCGGAATCCCGCTGGAACTACGTGCTCGACGGCATGCTCGGCATGGGCTCCATCACCCAGGAGCAGCGCGACACCGCGGAATACCCGAAGGCCCAGGACCCGGCCAAGGCGGGCCAGGTGCACCAGGCCAAGGGCACGAACGGGCTCATCAAGCAGGCAGTCATCCGCGAGCTTGAGGAAGCCGGCATCAACGAAAACCAGGTCAACACCGGGGGCCTGAAGATCACCACCACGATCGACCCGAAGGTCCAGCAGGCGGTCGTCGACGAGGTGCACCAGCAGTTCGAGGGCGCGATGGAGGGCATCCGCGGCGCGGTCGTCTCCATCGACCCGAAGACCGGCGGGGTGCGCGGCTACTACGGCGGCGACGACCCGGTCGGCTGGGACTACGCCAACGCGCCGATGCAGACCGGCTCGACGTTCAAGATCTTCGGGCTTGCCGCCTACCTGGACCAGGGCGGGTCAATCTACGACAACTTCGACTCCTCCCCGGTGACCACCGGCCAGACCGAGGTCACAAACGTCGGCGGCGAATCCTGCGGCAGCTGCTCCATCGCACAGGCCCTGAAGATGTCCCTGAACACCTCCTTCATCCGCCTGACCCGCTCCCTCGACGGGGGCGCGCAGGCCGTGGCCGACATGGCCCACCGCCTGGGCGTGGCCGAGGAACTGCCGGGCTTCGGCAAGACCCTGCAGGAAAACGGCGGTACCCCGTACGAGGGCATCGTCCTGGGCCAGTACCAGTCCCGCCCGCTGGACATGGCCGCTGGCCTGGCGACCCTCTCCAACGAGGGTGTCTTCCACCGCCCGCACTTCGTGGAGAAGGTGGAGAACTCCAATGGTGAGGTCCTGCTCGACAACACCGACCCGGAGGGCGACCAGGTGATCGACAAGGAGATCGCCAACGCCGTCATCGAGGCGATGGGCCCGATCGCGGCCTACTCCAACGGCAACGCCCTGGCCAATGGCCGCCCGTCCGCTGCGAAGACCGGTACCGCCCAGCTCGGTGACACCGGCCAGAACAAGGACGCCTGGATGATCGGCTCCACCCCGCAGCTGGCCACCGCCGTGTGGATCGGCACCGTGGACAACCGCCCGCTGGTCAACCAGTGGGGCGGGACCATGTACGGCTCCGGCATTCCGTCCACCATCTGGAAGAACGTGATGGACCGCTCCCTGGTCGACGACCCGATCGAGAACTGGGGCTCCGGCGGCGAGGCTGCGGCCGGCGTTCCGGACAACGGTGGCTACGTCGCGCCGGAGAACCCGCAGCCGGAGCCGGAGCAGGAACAGCCATCGCAGGAAGCCCCGGCTCCGCAGCCGGAGCCGGCCACGCCACCGCGCCAGGGTGGCGGGAACACCGGTGGCGGGGGAGCCCCGCCGCCGCCGGACCTCGGCCAGATCATCGACGATCTCTTGGGCTAAATGGCCAACCGTGACCGCCACGCGGTGGCGCCCCGGTGGAACCCGCAGCTAGCGATCCTCGCGACTGCGGGTTTCTTCCTCATTCTCGGCTGGTTGCAGAAGGCCCCGTGCCTGCGCGGCAACGTCAATGCTGAGGGCCAGGCTCACCTGGACTGGTCGGGCCGACCGCAGTACACCGCGGCCTGTTACTCGGACCAGATCCCGCTGTTCGGCGGCCGGGGCCTGGATACCCTGACCGTCCCGTACTTCCAGTCCATCACCACCGATGGGGTGGAGCGGTGGATGGAGTACCCGGTGCTCTCCGGGTTCTATCAATACTTCGCCGCGGCACTCGCCCGGCCGGTGCATGCCGCGTGGGATTCCCTGGGCCTGCCGCCGGTTCCCGCCTCCGTGGTCTTCTTCGCCGTCTCCTCCATTGGTCTGGCCCTGTGCTGGCTGATCGGGGTAGCGCTGCTGACCCGCCTGGTGGGCGCGCGCACCTGGGACGCGATGCTCATGGCCGCCTCCCCGCTGGTGATCGTCCACGCGTTCACGAACTTCGACCTGCTCTCCATCGTCTTCGCAGTGGGCTGCCTGGCCGCGTGGGCGAATCACAAGCCCCTGCTCGCGGGCGTGCTCGGCGGGCTCGGGGTGGCCGCGAAGCTCTGGCCCGCATTCATCCTGGGGGCGCTGCTGTTGCTGTGCCTGAAGACCCGCGCGTGGCGCGAGCTGGGCCGCATGCTGGGTGGCGCGATCGGCAGCTGGGCGCTGCTCAACGCCCCGGTGATGATCGCCGCGCCCCGCGGTTGGGGCGAGTTCTTCCGCCTGAACTCCGTGCGCGGCTACGAGGGCTCGACGATCTACGCGGTCATCGCCCACATCACCGGCAACCAGGCCTGGGACGGCGGCTCGCCCTCCAAGGCCATCGAGGGCGTGGAGACGCTCAACTACATCACCACCGGGTTGCTGCTCGTAGCCCTGGTCGCCCTGGGCTGGTTCGTCGTTTTTTATTTGAGGACGACGCCCCGGGTCGCTCAGGTCGCCTTCCTTGCGGTGCTTGCCTTCCTGCTGACCAATAAGGTGTGGAGTCCGCAGTACTCCATTTGGCTGGTGCCGCTGATCGCCCTGGCGCTGCCCCGCTGGCGGCTGTACTTCATCTGGGCCACCATCGAGGCCGGCTACTGGTACCTGCGGATGTGGCAGTTCCTCCCCGCCGAGGAGGCTGCTCCGAACTGGCTGGTCGACAGCGTGACGGTGCTGCGCCTGGGCCTGCTGGTCGCGATGGCGGTGATCGTCATCCGCGATATGCTGCAGACTGACGGGCGCCTGACCGCGCCGGGCAGGCAGGGCGACCTGGTGCGCGCCGCGCATTCGGGAGCAGACCCGCTCGCGGGTATCCTGGCTGCTAAGGAGCCGGGCGCGAGGCGGTTGACGTCGGAAAAAGAAAGCGGCGCAACCACGGTGAAGAAGAAGCCCGCTGGGAAGAACCGCAGCGAGGCAGCGCCCGCAACGGACTAAGGGAGAGTTAGAGCGGCAATGTCGATGTCCTTGTACCTGGGGATGGGCAGCATCCTCATCGGATTCATCTTCTTCGGCACCGCGTTCTACAGCTTCCACGCGCAGAAGCCCAAGAACGTCATCATCGTGCTCTTTTCCATCGCGATCATTTTCATGACGATCATCCCGGTCACCCTGGCCGTGGGCTGGGCCTCGATCAATAAATAACCCGGCCCCAGGCGGGCCGGGCGGGGGTGCGCGGGGAGCAACGGGGGCTGTGGTCGCGGATTTCCCATTTCCGCAGGCAGCGGGGTACACTGGCCAGGTTGCTGACGCAACGACCCTCCTGCCATGCCCAAATGAGCATGGCCGAAACACTAGACCACAGGAGGTGATGAGGTCCGTGCGTCAATACGAAGTCATGATCATCGTCGATCCTTCCCAGGATGAGCGCACCGTAGCCCCATCGTTGGACAAGTACCTGAACATTGTCCGCGAGGAAAAGGGCTCGGTCGACAAGGTTGATGTCTGGGGCAAGCGCCGCTTTGAGTACCCGATCCAGAAGAAGGAAGAGGGCGTCTACATCGTTCTCGACCTGACCTGCGAGTCGGACACTGTGCGCGAGCTCGACCGCGTGCTCAACCTCAACGACAACGTCCTGCGCACCAAGGTGCTCCGCAAGGACAAGTAAGAAATCAGCTTCACCCATGCAGCACGGGGCGCAGGCGATTAACCTGGCCTTAACTGCATAACCCCAGCTGAAAGGAACTATCAATGGCACCGGGAGATACCCCAATTACCCTGGTCGGCAACGTTGTTGCTGATCCGGAGCTGCGTTACACCCAGTCGGGTGCTGCAGTCGCCAGCTTCCGAGTCGCATCCACCCCGCGGCGCTACGACGCGCAGGCAGGTCAGTGGGTCGACGGCGAGGCACTGTTCCTGACCTGTAACATCTGGCGCCAGGCTGCGGAGAACGTGGCCAACTCACTGAACAAGGGCGACCGCGTGGTCGTCACTGGTCGGCTGCGCCAGCGGAGCTTCGAGACCCGCGAGGGCGAGAAGCGAACCGTCTTCGAGGTGGAGGCCGACGAGGTCGGTCCGTCCCTGAAGTACGCGACCGCACAGGTACAGCGCAACCCCCGTGGTGGCGGGCAGTCCTTTGGTGGAAACCAGGGCGGCGGCTCCAACTTCGGGCAGGGTGGCCAGGGCGGCTTTGGTGGAAACCAGGGCGGTCAGGGCGGATTCAACCAGGGCTCCGGCTCTGGGCAGAGCATGGGTGGCCAGCAGAACCAGGGTGGCTTCGGCGGGCAGAATGCCTCCAATGCCGATGACCCGTGGAACTCTGCACCTCAAACTGATTTCGGTGTCGGCGACGAAGAGCCGCCATTCTGAACCAATTGATGAGCGCTGGTGACCGGCAGATCGGCCGCCAGAGGCAATAATCACTGTTCACGTCAACACTCCATGCACAACGAAAGGGTTGGATCATGAAGCTGATCCTCACCACCGCCGTTGACAAGCTCGGTGTCCCCGGCGACATCGTTGAAGTCAAGGCTGGTTACGGACGTAACTACCTGCTGCCACGCGGCTACGCCATCGTCGCGACCCGCGGCGCAGAGAAGCAGATCAAGGATATCCAGCGTGCCAAGGCTGATCGCGTTATCCGCGACCAGGAGCACGCAGAGGCGGTCAAGGCAGAGCTCGAGGCGCTGTCCGCTGTTCAGGTGCCAGTGCGCACCGCACAGGGCGGCAAGCTGTTCGGCTCCGTGACCTCCGCAGACGTCGTCGCAGCTGTTGAGCGCGCAGGCGGTCCGAAGCTGGACAAGCACGCCATCAAGCTGCCAAAGAACAGCATCAAGAACACGGGTAAGTACGCCGTGGATGTGAAGCTGGTTTCCGGCATGACCGCGAACCTCGAGTTCGCAGTGGTCGACGCCGATAAGTAATCGCAGAAGCAGCCTGGCGTCCAGCGCCGAGGCGGGTGGCAGGAGCCGCGCCGTCTGAGCGCTGTGCGCTTAAGCCCTCGCTGACCTTCGCCGGCCTAGACAACCGGCACAGTGGCAGGTTCACACTTCTACGCCCCTGGCTTAGACACCCAGGGGCCGGGTTGGAACCGCCCATGCACAATGGCGTTGGGACAGGCTCATTTTTCACCGCGTTTTGGCTGGTGTGCAGGCCGCCGCACAGGCGAGCGGCGCTGCTGCGATGAACGCCGGAACGCAAACATAGACAACAGCAAGCACGAGGCCCCCGGCCGGGAATGATCCCGCCGGGGGCTTGGTGTATTCAAGGGCCTTGCGCGGTGTGGGCAAGGATGTGGATAACTGCCTGCGGGGCGTCCCAAAACTTGTAATTTCGGGGGGTCTAGCGGTGGGTGAAGGTTGTGGGGGACACGCCATATTGAGCTGCACTTATAGGCATTTTCGCGAGTTATCCACAGGGGGGTCTGCTTCTCGGCAGGTTTTTGGAAAAGCTCTCTACCTGCAGAAATAGGGCGCACAGAGGGTTATGGACAGGCTGATCCACAGTTCATCCACAAGCTGACCTGGGGCTTGTGGATTTGTCCACACATCATCCACACGCCATACACAGAGCTATCCACAATCGCCTGTGGATAACTCCTCCGAATGCGCGCTGGATCGGCCCCGAGTCAGTCATCTGAAGAACAAGAATGAGAACGCTCTGGGCCGCCGAATCGGGTTTGTCCGCAGCGCTGGCTAGGGTGATAACCGAGCCTGATTAAGCACGCGGAGGCACGATGGAGAGCAACATGGGTGGAATGTCTTTCGACGACGGCGCAGAACTCCTGCCGCCACCACCGGAGGAGGACCACGCCCCGCACCCGGATAGCGGTGGGGGTGCGTGGAGCTCTGCCGCGCCCGCCCGCAATAACTTCGGATCCGGCCAGCGCCGATCCGGGCGTTCGGGTGGACGTCGTGAAGAATTCCAGGATCTGGGCCGCGAGATGCCACAGAACGTCGCGGCGGAGCAGGGCGTGCTCGGCGGCATGCTGATGAACAAGGACGCCATCAGCGAGGTCGTCGAGGTCCTCGTCATGGACGACTTCTACCGTCCCGCCCACCAGACGATCTTCGACGTCATCGTCCGCCTCTACGGGGAGGGCAAGGAGGTCGATCCGGTCATCGTCGCCGGGCGCCTGGACCGGGATGGCAAGCTCGAGCAGATCGGCGGAGCGCCGTACCTGCAGTCCATCATGTCCAAGACCCCGACCAGTGCGAACGTGGGCTACTACGCCAACCTGGTCAAGGAGAAGGCCACGCTGCGCCGGCTCGTGACCGCGGGCACCCGCATTGTGCAGCTGGGCTACTCCGGCATCGAGGGCGCTGAGGTGGAGTCCGTGGTGGACAACGCCCAGCAGGAGATGTTCGCGCTGACGAACTCCGCGACCAGCGAGGACTACGAGGTCTTCGAGCGCCTGCTGGACCCCACCCTGGACGAGATCGACGAGCTCGAGTCCCAGGGCGGCACCGCCAAGGGCATCGCCACCGGATTCCAGGATCTGGATGACCTCACCAATGGGCTGCACGGCGGGCAGATGATCATCGTCGCGGCGCGCCCTGGTGTGGGTAAGTCCACCCTGGCGCTGGACTTCATGCGTTCGGCCTCCATCCGCCAGAACAAGGCCTCCGTGCTCTTTAGCCTGGAGATGAGTAAGTCCGAGGTCATGATGCGCATCCTCTCCGCCGAGGCGGAGGTGCACCTCTCCGCGATGCGCGGCGGCAAGATGGAGGAGGACGACTGGGAGCGGCTGACCCGCCGCATCGGGGAGATCGATAAGTCCCCGATCTTCATCGATGATTCCCCGAACCTCACGATGATGGAGATCCGCGCGAAGGCGCGCCGCCTGAAGCAGCAGCACGATATTGCGCTGATCGTGGTGGACTACCTGCAGCTCATGAGCTCGGGCAAGAAGGTCGAGTCCCGTCAGCAGGAGGTCTCCGAGTTCTCCCGCCAGCTGAAGCTGCTGGCCAAGGAGGTGGACGTCCCGGTCGTGGCGATCTCCCAGCTGAACCGTGGTGTGGAGAGCCGTGGCGACGACGCCCTGCCGCGCATCTCCGACCTGCGTGAATCCGGCTCGCTGGAGCAGGACGCGGACATGGTCATGCTGATCAACCGCCCGGATAGCGCAAACCGCGATCACGAGCGCGCCGGCGAGGCGGACATCATCCTCGCGAAGCACCGTGGCGGCCCGATCGGCACCGTGGTGGTGGCGCACCAGCTGCAGTACTCGAAGTTCTCCGAGTACCGCGCGGGCTAGTTCTTCTTAGCCCTGCGCCTTTTAGCTCTGCGCCTTGCCGCGCCCGCGCTTGGCGGCCAGGGCTGCGGCGATGCGCTCCTCCTGGTCCGCGACCTGCGGCTCGATGTGGGCGAGCACGTCCCGGAAGGCGGCGAGCTGCTCTGCGCTCAGCCCGTCGAACATCATGTGGCGCACGGCTTCGACGTGCCCCGGTGCGGCGGCGGTGATGGCCTCCAGCCCCTGCTCCTCGAGGATCACGAAGGCGCCGCGGCCGTCGTTATCGCAGGATTCGCGGCGGACGAGCCCGCGCTTGGCCATGCGGGTGATCTGGTGGGACAGGCGCGAGCGCTCCCACTTGATGGCCTCGGCGAGCGCCACGACGCGCTGCCGGTGATCCGGCGATTCCGACAGGTAGACCAACACCTCGTAGTCGGCCAGCGAAATGGTGCTGTCGAGCTGCAGTTCGCGACTGAGTGCGTTGGTGATGCGGGCGCCCAGGTCCAGCCACTGGCGCCAGACCTGTTGTTCCTCGTCGGTTAGCCAGCGCACGTCCTGCGCCGGGTTCTGGTGTGCCTGCTGGGTCTCGGGCCGTGCCGTGCCGTCCTTCGGATTGTGCTTCGCTCCCAGGGGCGCCGGTGTTCCCGTGCCCCCCTGGGGCGTCAGCTGTGAATCATTCCTGCTCATGGTGCATTCATTTAAACATATTTCTAAGTAGTTGACACATCACCAACATCGGCCTATGGTTGAGATCAACGCCAGGCCGGAGCCTGACGTCCCCAATAAAGAATCATCACGGCGGAACAACGCAGCCGCCGCAAGGAAAGGCAGCACAACATGACCAAGTCCGTGAACGACTACGCAGGTACCTACACCATCGACCCGACTCACACCGAGATCGGCTTCACCGCTCGCCACGCGATGGTGACCAAGGTCCGTGGTAACTTCGGCGAGTTCGCCGGCTCCGCCAGCACCAAGGAGAACCTCGAGGACGCAGCGATCAACGTCGAGATCGACGTCGCCTCCATCGACACCGGCAACGCCGACCGCGACGGCCACCTGCGCACCTCCGACTTCTTCGAGGTGGATAAGTTCCCGAAGATCACCTTCAACTCCACCGCAGTCGAGGCCAACGGCGAGGACGGCCTGAAGGTCACCGGCGACCTGACCATCAAGGACGTCACCAAGTCCGTCACCATCGACTTCGACTTCAACGGCGAGGTCACCGACCCGTGGGGCATGTCCCGCATCGGCTTCGAGGGTGCGACCACCATCAACCGCAAGGACTTCGGCCTGACCTGGCAGACCGCCCTCGACGGCGGCGGTGTCCTGGTCTCCGAGAAGATCACCCTGAACTTCGACGTCTCCGCGGTCAAGGAGGCCTAAGCGCCCAGGCGGTGGTAGCCACCACCTCCTTGCCTGAAACTCGCCCCGCCAGCCTGTGCCCTCGAGTGGCACAGCGGTTCACTGAAGCCCAGTGAGCTGTACAGCTGGCCGTGGGCGAGTTTTCGCGTTTCTGGGATGGCGGTACACTGAACAGCGTGATTGGCGCTCTGCTCGTGTTCACCGGCGGCCTGCTCGGCACCCTGGCCCGCTGGGTGCTCACCGATGCGCTCAGCGGCGGGGCCGGCCTGGCCGGGCAGTGGGGGCTGCTGTCCGCGAATGTGCTCGGCGCGGGGCTGCTGGGCTTTGTGGGCAGCTTCTTCCGGGACGACAATGCGGCAGCGGGGTTTGGCTCCTCCGTGCGGCGCGACTGGTTCCTCGCGGGCCGCGAGAAGCTCCTGCTCGGCACCGGTTTCTGCGGGGCGTTCACCAGTTACTCTGCTCTCGCCGGTGCGGTCGCTTTTATTAACGACGACGCCGGCGCCATTGCCGTCCTCGGCTACTTCGCGGCCACGATCGTGCTGGGCGTGTGCGCGGCTACGGCCGGCATTGCTGCCGGCCGCGCCGCCAGCCAGCGCGGGGGTGTGACTTCCCAGTCCGCCGAGCAGGGCGCGGGCAAGCAGCCCGGCGGGCAGCCGGACCAGAGCGCCCTCGGGGGTGATGCGTGATGGCGGGTTATGGCGCAGGCGCGGTGCTCCTCATGGCCATCGCTGGCGGGCTGGGCGCGCTCGCCCGCTGGGGTGCGGATAGTTGGCTGAAACGCCACGTGCCCCCGTTGGCGAGCCTGGCGGTGATTAATACCGTCGGCAGCCTCCTGCTGGGCCTGCTCATGGGCGCGGCCACCGGTGCGGGGGAGGGGCCGGATGCGCTCGGCGAGCTCTCGCTGGGGCCGGTCTCGGTGAGCGGGGCCGCGGCCGTGCTCGTGATGGGGACCGGATTCCTGGGCGGCTTCACCACCTTCTCCACCGTGGCGGTCGGCCTGGTCACGGACCTCCTCGCACCGCCTGAGGCCGCCGAGCCTGCTGCGTCACCGCGCTCCACGCTCCACCGCTACGCTGTGGTTTGCCGCTACGCGGTGGCCGCCCTGGTGGCCGTGGGCATGCTCGGGGTGGCCTGCGCGGCGTGGGGGCTGGGTTTCGCCCTGACGTCGTCATAACAAGAAGACACCGCGCCCCGGGGTGGAAACGGGGAAGGGGAAGGGTGGCCCGCGGGCGTGTCTGCCCGGGGCGTAGGGTTATGAGGCATGGATCACAGCGACGCGAACACTGCAGGTACGGGGGAGCGGCCGGTGGCGATCTCCATCTCGGGGGTGGCCGTGACCCGCAATGGTAAGGACCTCATCTCCGGGATTGACCTTAAGGTTCCCGCGGGCACGCACTGGTCGATCCTCGGGCCCAACGGTGCGGGGAAGACGACCATGCTCAAGCTGATGGGGGCGCAGTCCTTCCCCACCACCGGGACCGTCGAGATCCTCGGCGAGCAGATGGGGAAGGTCAACACCCTGGAGCTGCGCAAACGCATCGGGCACGTGGACCCGCGGAAGAACCTGGGGGACATCACGGCCTATGAGGCGGTGCTCTCCGGGGCGTCCGGGTCGAATGGCTACGTGCAGCGCTTCGACTACACCGAGGAGATGAAGCAGCGCACCAGCGAGTTGTTGGATCTGGTGGGAATGGGCAACCGCACCGATCGGCGCTGGCCGCAGATGAGCCAGGGGGAGCGGGCGCGCACGCTGATCGCCCGGGCCCTGGTGACGCAGCCGGAGCTGCTGCTTCTGGACGAGCCCTCGACAGGGCTGGACCTGCCGGGGCGGGAGACGCTGCTGCACGTCGTGGACCGGCTGCGCGAGGCCCGGCCGGAGGTGGCGACGGTGCTGATCACGCACCACGTGGAGGAGATCGCGGCGTCCACGACGGACGTGCTGCTGATGAAGGACGGGCGCATCCTGTCCAGCGGCCCGGTGGACGAGGCGCTGACCGCTGAGAAGCTCGGGGAGCTCTACGACATGGACGTCGAGCTGCACCGGGTGGGCGGCCGCTGGTTCGCCTTCCAAGGGTGAGCCGCGCCTACTTCTTGGCGGTGACCCAGATCTTGATCTCCGCGTAGGTGGACTCCACGCCGGCGGAATCTTCGAAGTGGATCTTCACCGGGACTTCCTGGCCGCCGGTTTCGCGGGTAATGGTGGAGAAGTCCGGCAGCTCGGCGGTCGCGGTGGCGGTCAGCCGGCCGGTGGTCTTCTTCAGGTACTTCGCTTCCATGCCCATCGGCAGCCAGCGGTGGGTGTTCGGCACGGAGGCCTCGGCGAGCATGCCCATCGCGACCTCAGCGAGGTTGCAGGCGGCAATGGCGTGGAAGGTGCCGATGTGGTTCTGGACCAGCCACCACTTCGGCGCGGTGACCTGGCAGTAGCCCGGGCGCAGGTCCTTGACGAACGGCAGCACGGTGAGGAAGTACGGGGCCTTGAAGGCCGCGAATACGGAGAACAGGCGGTTGCCGGCCGGCTTCTTGGCCAGCTTCTTCCAGGCCTTATAAGTCGCAGACGGGGCTGCTTCAGCGAAAGATGCGTTCGGAATGCTCATAAAAAACAAAGTAACTCATGTTTCGTGCGCCGACCCTGGAATAAAGCAAACTGCACCCAACGTTGCACGGGGCAGAAAGAAACGATAAAAATTCGCCGCGCCGGGCGGGCACCCCGGGCGGACACAACGTAAGCAGCGAAAGGGATAACACATGGCTACGAAGGAAATCACTGGCGAGAACTTCCAGGAGACCGTCGGCAAGGAGGGCATCGTCCTGCTGGACTTCTGGGCAGAGTGGTGCGGCCCATGCAAGCGCTTCGGGCCGATTTTCGAGGCCACCTCCGAGGAGCACCCGGAGGTCACCTTCGGCAAGGTGGACACCGAGGCTAACCAGGAGCTCGCAGCAGCCCTGCAGATCCAGTCCATCCCGACGATCATGATGTTCCGCGACGGCGTCCTGCTGGCCCGCGAGGCCGGCATGCTGCCGAAGGAGGCCCTCAACGACCTCATCTCCCAGGCCGAGAAGCTGGACATGGACGAGGTCCGCAAGCAGGTCGAGGAGCAGATGAAGCAGGCTGAGGCTCAGCAGGAGGGCTAAACCTCCGCCTGTCCGCACTAAGGCCCGCGCTACCACGCGGGTCTTTTCTTGGCCGCCGCGCGGTCACGGTGAGCCATTCGTGTCTACTCTGGGGCGCACGACCTACTAGAGGAGCGATACTCATGGCTAATCCATTTTCCAAGGGCTGGAAGTACCTGATGGCCTCCTTCGACACGAAGATCGAAGAGAACGCAGACCCCAAGGTGCAGATCCGTCAGGCCGAAGAGGCCGCCCGCCAGCAGCACGCGAAGATCACCGAGCACGCAGCCAGCGTCATCGGTAACCGTAACCAGCTGGAGATGAAGCTCAACCGCCTCCAGAAGGACGCGACCGAGCTGCAGGAAAAGACCCGCGTCGCACTCCAGCAGGCCGACCAGGCCCAGTCCGAGGGCGACGCCAACCGCGCGACGGAGCTGAATCAGACCGCGGAACTCTTCGCCTCCAACCTGGTCACCGTCGAGCAGCAGCTGGAAGAGACCAAGGAGCTGCACGCGGCGGCGTCCCGGAGCGCGGAGGAAGCACAGCGTCAGCAGCAGGAGTCCGAAACCCGCCTGCAGGACCAGCTGAACCAGATTAATCAGCTGCGCGCGCAGGCCGATCAGGCGAAGATGCAGGAGACCGCGAATAAGTCGATGGCCTCCATGAACGACGCCGCCCTCGCCCCGGACGAGGCCGTCCCAACCCTGGACAAGGTCAGGGATAAGATCGAATCCCGTTACGCGAACGCGTTGGGGGCCCAGGAGCTCGTCGAGGGCTCGGTGCAGGACCGCATGACCGAGATCGCCGAAGCTGGCCGCGACGTCAAGGCCAGCTCCCGCCTCGCGGAAATCCGCGCTGACATGGAGAAAAATAAAGAACTCGAACAATAGGAGAAAGCCATTAGCACCGGCGCCGAAAACAGCGGCTCGCACACCGCCGAAACACCCGCACCCAACGCGAAGCTCCTGATCGGCGTGCTCGTCGCCGCAGCCTTCGTGGTCATCCTCAACGAGACCACTCTCTCGGTCGCGTTGCCGGTGCTGATGGGCTACTTCGAGATCACTGCGGATGTCGCGCAGTGGCTGGTCACCAGCTTCATGCTGACGATGGCCGTGGTGATCCCGATGACCGGCTACATCATGCAGCGTTTTAGTCTGCGGCAGGTCTACGCCGCGGCGATGCTGCTCTTCCTCGCGGGCACGGTGCTCGCGGTTGTGGCGCCGGTCTTCCCGGTGCTGCTGGTCGCCCGCATCATTCAGGCTTCCGGCACCGCGCTGGTGATTCCGCTGCTCATGACGACGATCATGCGGCTGGTTCCACTGGAGCGCCGCGGCGGGGTCTTTGGCCTGGTCTCTGTGGTCATCGCGGTGGCCCCGGCGCTGGGCCCGACATTTTCTGGTTTGGTGCTGCACTCTTTGGGCTGGCGCTGGATCTTCATCCTGATGTTGCCGCTGGTGGTGCTCGCCCTGGTGGTGGGCCTGCTGCTGGTCCGCAACTTTGAGGAGCCGACCCGCCCGTACCTGGACGTGCCTTCGGTGTTCCTTTCCGCGGCAGGTTTCGCCGCCACGCTTTACGGCATGGCTGGGCTGTCCGACCTGGCTCACGGGATTCCGGTGGGCCGGGTTGGGGTGATGCTCGGTGGCATTGTGATTCTCGCCGTCTTTTTCGCGCGTCAGCGGTCGCTGGCCCGCGAGGCCCGCGCCGGGAAGGCGGCTGCTGCAGAGGAGCAGGGTGCGCAGGGGAGCGCGGTTGCCGCGAACGCGGGGGACGGCGAGCCTGCGGGCAAGCGGGTGCGCGAACCGTTGTTGGATCTGGCCCCGCTGGGGGAGCGGAACTACCGCCTCTCCTTGGCTCTGATGTTGCTCACGTTCAGCATGCTCTTCGGTTTCATCATCCTGATGCCGATGTTTGCCCAGCAGGTGATGGGGCTGTCGGAGAGTCAGTCTGGCCTGGCGATCCTGCCCGGTGGTTTGGCGATGGGCGTGATGGGGCCGTTCGTGGGGCGGGTCTATGACGCTCGGGGTACGCGCGTTCTGACTATTCCGGGATCTATCCTGATGAGCGCCGCGATGCTGGGTCTGGTGGCGTTGGGCCGGGACTCCTCTTTCTGGGCGCTGACGGGGGTTGCGGTGGTGCTGCACATCGGTATCGCGTTGCTGATGACCCCGCTGATGAGTAACGCGCTGGCCGCGGTGCCGGATTCCCTGGCCTCCCACGGGCAGGCGATCCTCAACACCTTCCAGCAGGTGGCTGCTGCTGGCGGCACCGCGATCTTCATCGCGATCATGACTTTCGGTACCCAGCGTGCCATGAATAGCACTCCGGGCGACGCGGTGGGAAGCCTGGCCTCCGGCCTGAACCTGGCCTTCTTGGTGGGCGCGGTGATGTCGGTGGTCATTGTGCTGTTCACCGTGTTCGTGCCTCTGGATGCGAAGAAGCCGATGAAGGAGAAGAAGGCGCAGAGCGACAACTAGACGGGGTCGCCTAGGGGGTAGGTGCCTCACGCTGTGCAGGGGGCCGGTGGCCCACATGGGGCAAGCGGAGCCGGGGGTTGGTGGCTCGCGTAGCTCAAGCTGTGCCGGGGCCGGTGGCCCACGGGGAGGAGCAGAGCCGGGGCTGGTCACATAGGGCAAGCAGAGCAGGACGAGCAGGGCCGGGGCGGGGCCTGGAGGGGGCAAGGCAAAAGCCGGGTGCTGCGCGGAGAGTTCCGCGCCGAGCACCCGGCTTGAGCTTTGGGGGAAGCCGTTGGGGCTTAGTTCTTGTGCTGCTGCGCAGCGGCGGCGGCCTTCTTGGCCTCCATGTTGGCCTTGTGGTTGCCCAAGGCCTTGGTGCCGCCAGCGGCCTTAGATCGGTCGATGCCGAACTTGCGGCCCCAGTAGAACAGGCCGGTGGCGATGGCGAAGATGAATAGTGCCGTCATGACGCCCAAGACTGGGAGTGGTCCGACCGCCATGATAAACGGGATGGACACGGCAGTGATGATGCCGCCGCCGAAGAAGGGTTCGAAGACGAGCTGCTTGTAGCCGAAGGACTCGAAGGCAGGGGACTCCGCCTCCGGGTCGACGATGCGCATGAGGATCAGGCCGGTTGCGGTGACACCCATGGACTGGCCGAAGTCGCCGACACCACGCTCGAGCCAGTACTCCGGGATGGAGCGCGGCGCCAGCCACAGCAGCAGGAAGACGTTCAGCAGGATGCCGCCGAGGCACAGGATCAGGAATGCCCAGAAGTTATCGGCGATGGCCTGCAGGGAGATCGTCGCCAGGGCGGCGGTGATCAGCAGGTCCAGGGCCAGACCCTGGATGCGCAGCATCATGTTCTGGTCGATGAGGTGCTCGTAGCCCAGGAAGTTCAGACCCAGCTGGACGAAGATACCGCCGATCATGGCCATCGGAAACAGCGGGACGTAGCTCAGCAGCTCGATCTTGTCGATCCACAGCATCTGCTCGATCCACTGCAGGGCCTTCAGCAGGACCACGCCGACGCCGATTGCCACGGCGAGGAAGGCGACGTGGAGGGAGAGCGGCTCGACGGAGGACGGGCGCGTCGTCATCTTCGCGGCCATGTACTGCTCGTCGCGGCGGAACAGACCGCGCTGGTCCTCGATGGAACGGTCCTTGACCTCGGTGATCACCTCGGTGCGACCGGTGCGGATGGCCCAATTGATGACGGCCACGCCGATGATGATGCCGGAGAGCAGGCCAACGGTGGCGACGGCGACGGCGAGGTCGTAGCCCTCAGCCCACTCGATGTCTTCGAAGACGGACTGCATACCGGCGGCGGTGCCGTGGCCACCCTCGAAGCCGATCTCGATGAGCGCACCGGCGGCCTCGTTGATGCCGAACAGTGGGGCGAGCAGGAAGGTCACCAGCGCGATACCCACGACGTACTGGCCGGAGGCGAAGGCCACACCCACGGAGAGCTGCGGGCCGGCAAGCTCGACGACTTCCTTCGGCTTCGGCAGCTTCTGGCCGAGGAACAAGGTACCGAAGACCACGGAAATCAGCAGGCCGGGGAGGGTCTTCCACACGGCGAGGGTCTCCTCGCCGAAGAGGCCGCCCTCGGCGAAGCGATCCGTGCCCAGAGCCGAGGCGATGGAGCCGAAGACCTCAGGGCCGAGGAAGAGTGCGAGGAAACCAGCGAGGATGGAGGCCGGGAGGAACAGTTTTTGGGTCCAAACCCACTTGATGCGCATGGTCTTGCCCAGCAAGACCATCACGCCTAGCAGCACGAGCGCTAGGCCGACTTGATTGGGTGTCAATGCTCCTCCTTGGGTCTGTTTCCGGCGCGGGGATCTCCCGAGCGAAAAGTGCGGGCCCCGGCGAGTCATGCTCGAACGGGGCGGGGATGTGGCGTGGATCACGCCGTTTCTGGGAAGAATACGATGTTTCTGGGTATTCCACCAGTGTTGCCTGAACGCCCGCTTGCTAAAAAGCGGGAAGGCGTGCGCTGTCTCACATTATGGTGTAACGCGCGTTATGCGAAATTGGCGGGTGGGTGCGGTGAGGTTTTGCGGTTGGGTGGGCCGAAAAGAAAAGAAGCCTTGGGGATCCCCGCTAGCGCGGGGAAGTGGCGCATTCGCCAATGTCCCAAGGCTCATCCCCGCCGGAGCTAGAGCTGCGGGGAGCGTGCTCAAGAGTACGCCCCAGGAAGGTTACGGGCGTAACTTTAAAAGATAACTGGGAAATTGGGGAATGATAGAAAGGGGTTCGAGAAGCTTGCTTTCGATCTGTGAAGTAGCTATGGTTATGTTCACCACCGGAAGTAGTGAGGATTGTATGACTTTCCCCAGACATGGCGTTGAGAGCTCGAACACTCGTGAATCGAACGCTTCCAACACGCGCGATGCTTTTATCAACAGGCTTGATGCGTGGTTGCGTGGAGCGAGTCCTCAGCTCGCGGCACTGTGGGCGAAGTCTGGGGAAGAGGGGAGGTATCTCAATCTGCCGCAACACCTGGCGGATGTGGCCGCGACCGCCGGGGAGGTTTTCGATATCTGGGTCGCGGATGCGACAAAGAATGACCTAAGTGGCGAGTTGGGTATTGACGTGGGGGAGTTGCGCCGCCTCGTGACGTGGCTGGCTGGATTGCATGATTCCGGGAAGGCCAGTGTCAATTTCCAGCGGTTGCTGGAGAAAAAGCCTGGATATGACTACCTGCTTAACGCAGTCTCGGACGCTGGACTGCCGCTCGACACTGGGCATCGAGAGACCAATTTACACGCGGTGCCGCACAGTGTGGCCTCCGCTGCGATGCTGGGGGAGTGGCTTGAGTCGGAGACCTCGGTGTCCAGCACTATGCGTAGACGCTTGCGCTCCATCGTTGGTGCTCACCATGGAATTCCTGCAGATGAGGAACTCTGTCGGGATGTTGAGGACGCCCTGGAGGAGTATCCGCAGTCCTGGCGGGAGATCCACAAGGAACTCCTGGACGGGTTCGCTGAGTTAACGGAGATTAAACCGGTTCTGAGCAAGATGTCCACACCTCGAGCTCCGGAGCTGCAGCTGCTCACCGGCATCGTCGTCTTCGCGGACTGGATTGCCTCCAACGTCGATGCCTTCCCACTTGCCCTCCAGCCCATGCGAGAGCGCCTGGAGAACGGTATGACGAAAACCGACATCACCCCGCCGTGGGACCCAACCGAGCCGGCTGCGAATATCGATGAGTTCTTCCGGCGGTCCTTCTCGTGGCCAGAAGAATTCTGCGCCCGCAGCGTGCAACGCACCATGGTCGAGGCTGTACGCGCTACCGAGGGGCCAGCGCTGTACATCCTGGAAGCGGAAACCGGGGTGGGTAAAACCGAAGCCGCACTCGCCGCGGCCCATCAACTCGGGGCCGAGGGAGGTGTCCAGGGCGTCTACTTCGCCGCGCCGACGATGGCGACCGCCAACGGGCTGCTCGACCGCACCATCAACTGGGCACAGGGGACAACCGGCGACACGGTGGCGTCCTTGTACCTGGCGCACTCGAAGAACCAGCTCGCGGAACCTTACCGGGCGTTGAAGTACAAAAACATTGCGGAAGATGAGGCAGGCGGCGCTGCTGGGAAAGTCATTGCCAGCCAGTGGATGAGCGGAAGACGGCGCGGACTGCTCTCCAATATCGTCGTCGGCACCGTCGATCAGGTCCTCATGCTGGCGCTGGTGCAGCGTTACTCCATGCTGCGGCACCTCGCGCTAGCGGGGAAGGTCATTATCTTCGACGAGGTTCACTCTTACGACGCCTATACCTCCGACTACCTCAAAACCACCCTCGCCTGGCTCGCCTACTACGGGGCGAGCGTGATCGTCATGACCGCGACGCTGCCGACCCGTCAGCGCGAGGAGCTCGCGGAGGCGTATAGCGGCGAGGCGCTGAGGGTCGAATCCTCCGCATATCCGCGGATCACGGTGGTCACGGAGGAGAAGGACGAGGTCTGGGAACCGGAACCGTCGCCGAGGAATCTCGACGCGAGCCTGCAGGTCATCGGGGACGAGCTCGCGGAGCTGCAGGCGCTGCTTGATCAGCTGCTCGCCGAGGGCGGGTGTGCGCTGGTTATTTGCAACACGATTGCGCGTGCACAGCAGGCCTATCAGGAGCTCGCCGCGGTCTATCCGGATGAGGTCGAGCTGCACCACGCGGGCTTCATGGCCTGGGAGCGCTCGCAACGCGAGGACCGTTTGCGCGAGGAGCTTGGGCCTGCGGCGCGCCGGGGGGCCGGGAGGCCTGCGCGGAAGATCGTGGTCGCAACCCAAGTCGCGGAGCAGTCCTTGGACATCGATGCCGACGTTCTGATCACCGACCTGGCTCCCATGGACCTGGTGATTCAGCGTATCGGGCGCATTCACCGCCACCAGCGGCCAACGTCGGACCGGCCGACGGCGCTGCGGAAGCCGCAGGTATTTATTCGCGGTGTTGTGGACCGTGACGGCGTGCCGGAGCTCGATAAGGGAGCTCAGGCGATTTACGACCCCAAAATCCTCCTCGCCACCCTGCTGCACCTGCCGGAGAGATTCCGTCGGCCGGATGATACCGCCCCCTTGGTGGAGGCGGTGTACGGGGATGACCACGCGGTCCCGGAGGGGTGGGCTGAGCTCTGGGCAGAGGCGGAACGGGAGAGCCGGAGCCGGGAGGCGCGAGCGCACGGGAGGTCTGCAAGATACCGGGTTCCATCGGCCTTCGATGCGGAGGAGTTCGAATCGCTCTTCTGTGGCCTTATTGCTGTGGCGCAGTCACTGGGAGATGAGGAACGGGGTGCTGCACAGGTCCGTGACAGCGAGCCGACCGTCGAGGTCATTCCAGTGGTGAGCACTGACTATGGCTACCGACCCCTGACCCCGCGGAGCGCTGAGCACTCCGTGGAGATCCTGAGCGGAGTTACGCCTGAATTTCAGCAGGCCTGGGATCTAGCCATGAGCACGGTTCGGCTGCCGACCCGGATGACGAACTGGAAGGAGGACTTCGAGGCGGTCGTCACTCAGCTGGAGGAAGAAACGCCACCGGAGTGGCAGGAGCACTTCCTTCTCAAGGGGCAGTTGGCTCTACGTCTCGACGAAAAGGGGGAGGCCGAGATTGGGAGGTTCCTGGTCCGATACAGCTCTGAATTGGGCCTTGAGGTCGTGCCTAAGTCAAGGAGGTGACCGAGGATCACGGGGAGAGCAGTGTGGCTGTTCGAACACCACAACGGAGCGACCGACCCGTGTCTGCACCGCAACGTAGGTTATTAGCTAGATCGGAAAAATGATTAATGAACAGGATTAACAGGCAGGGAGTGGGACAGTGAGCGGGAAAGGAGAAAACGGTGGGAAGTAACGAGACCTTTAACCTCGTGCATGAACCGTGGATCAAGTGCCGGACCGCAGAAGGAAACCAGCTGCTGAGCATCCGCCAGGTGTTCGACGGTAGCGCGAAACCACTAGCCGTCGTGGGGGATTCCCCCACGCAGGATTACGCGGTGCTGCGGGTATTACTCGCCATTTTTTGGCGAGCGCACTACCACGATTTTGTGCGGCGTTACCCGAGCCCACGGTCGCGCAAGAAATTTGAGTGGGAAACATGGTTCCTCGATACGAGGGAAACACTGCGGGAGACGGGGAAGGACGAGGTCGTTCTCGGGTATCTGGCTAACATCGAGGACCGCTTCGACCTGCTGGACCCGGCGGTGCCCTTCATGCAGGTAGCTGACCTTCATACGGCGAAAAACACCAGCAACGAGATCCGCCGGATCTTGCCGGATTCGGAGGATAGCTACTTCACCATGCGCACCGGGCCAGGCCGGACGTCGATCAACTATGACGAAGCGGCACGCTGGCTCATCCATGCCCAGGCCTACGACTACTCGGGTATTAAATCCGGGGCCGTGGGGGATCCACGGATCAAGGGAGGCAGGGGCTACCCCATCGGGCAGGGCTGGTCCGGTTTAACCGGAGGCACCGTTATCCGAGGGGCCAACCTACTCGAGACCCTCGTGCTGAACACCACGGGGTCGTGCGTGTCCACTGCCGCCGAGACGGATAAGCCAGTCTGGGAACGTGAGCCCGATACCGCCGCGCCTCAGGACCTGGAAGCCACCCAACCGAAAGGGCCAGCAGACTTGGCGACGTGGCAGTCCCGCAGAATCCGGCTCTTCACCGAAGATGGTGTGGTCACCCGGGTGCTGGTGAGTAATGGCGACCGCATCCCGAATGCTGGGCTGAACGTCTTCGGGGACCCGATGACCCCTTATAGGTTCAGTAAGAACAAGTCCAAGAAGGGCTTTGAGGCTTACTACCCGCGGCCCTACGACGAACAGCGAACTACCTGGCGCTCGCTGGATGCCCTTGTTGCGGTGGACGGAGACCCAGGCTTCTCAAGCCGGGAGCTGCCGCCGAAAAGGCCGGAGAATGTCGATAACGTCGCGAGAATCCTCGAGGATCGGGAGGTCCTCGACCTGCAGATTGTGTCCATGGCCTATGGCCCGCAGAGCTCCACTTACGGCACAATCGTGAGCTCCTCCATCGGGCTTCCAGTGCATCTGCTCCGGAACTCTGAGTGGAGCCGCGCGGTTCGTAACGATGTCCGTAACAGCGCGGAGGCCACGGGACGGGCGGCGACCGCGGTGGGCGCCTTCGCTGGCCAGCTCTACGTGGCTGCCGGCGGAGAATACGAATTCGGTGTCGATGCCGCCGACCGCCTCTATGCCCAGCTGGAGCCCCGTTTCCACAACTGGCTGCGGGGACTGGATCCGAAGAATATGGCACAGGAAGTGAGCTCCTGGCAGCACACCGTACGTGAGGCAGCGCTGGGCATCGCCCAGGATCTGCTAAACGGAGCGGGTCAAAAAGCGCTGATCGGCAGGCTCCTAGACGAGGACTCTGGTGGCCGCGTCATCAATGCAGGCACAGCATTTCAGCAACTCAAACGAAAACTCAACAAGGAATTACCCCTTACCGCCCCACAGAAAACGATGAGTGAAGAAGGAGAAGGCAATGGCGAGCGATCTTAAAGCAACCGCTCCGTCACCCGGTGTGGCTGCGGACGTGGCGGGCACTGGAACGGCGGAGGCGGCCACCCCCGCGGAGCAGCGTCCCAACCTAAAATTTGCGGTCGGGCGCACGGCAGAGATCCTGCAGCGCGACTACCTCGCGGGTGGGAACACTGCGGCAGCAAACGCGCGCGGGACGCTGGCCGAGCTCCGTAAGGCAGGAGCCCTCAAGCTGGAGAACCACCCCCTCGCGCTGGAATCCGTACTTATGGCGCTGGTCGTGCCCCTGAGCGAAAGGGAGCAGGGGAAGTCGGACCACGCATCCCCGTCTGAGCGCGCGGCGTTCTATGCACTCACTCTTTTCGGCCAGCACATGCAGAGTTCCCAGCAGCAGGTGCATAACTCGGAACAGTCTTTCGCCGCGGCCTGCGGTCGGCTGCACGCCACGGTGGAATCGAAGTCGATCAAACCGAGGTTTGACGCGATGCAGTCCGCGTTTAACGAGGACACGCGCATGATCCACCTGCGCAATCTCATTGCGCTGCTGCGAGATAAGAAGATTGGCTTTGACTACGGGCAGCTTGCGCAGGACCTGCGAAGCCTGCAGAACCCCCGCCGGCGTAACGGCGTGCTCCTGCGATGGGGTCGAGATTTCGCCAACGGTACATTCCGCGGCCGAGCCAACACCGAAGAATCCTAAACAACCACCACGGCAACACTGTCGATCACGAATCCGGAAGGAATCACCATGTCCAAGATCATTGATATCTACGCCCTCCAGTCCTTGCCACCATCCCTGATCAACCGTGACGATACGGGCGCGCCGAAGAACGCCGTCTTCGGTGGCGTGCCGCGCCAGCGCGTCTCCTCCCAGTCCTGGAAGCGTGCGATTCGCCGCTACTTCTTCGAGAACTTCGACGCCGCCAACATCGGCGACCGTTCCAAGCGACTCCCGGAGAAGATTGCACGTCAGCTCGAAGAGCAGGGCATGGAGCAGGGCACCGCGATCGAGCGAACCGAACAGCTTTTCAAGGCAGCTGGCATTAAGACGGCCGTCGAGAAGAAGCCTAAGGATAAGGACGAGACCGACGCAGAGGTTGCCTACCCACAGACCGGCTACCTGTTGTTCCTCAGCGCTCACCAGATCGACAACGCGGTGAAGGCGATCCAGGAACGCGACGGTAAGAACTTCACCAAGCGCGAGGCGCAGGCGATCCTCGACCAGGAGCACTCGGTGGATATCGCCATGTTCGGCCGCATGGTTGCCGACGATGCTGCATACAACGTCGACGCCGCTGTGCAGGTCGCCCACGCACTCGGGATTCACGACTCCGCCCCGGAGTTCGACTACTTCACCGCCGTCGATGACCTCGCCGAGGAGGGTGAAGAGACCGGTGCTGGCATGATCGGCACGGTACAGATGATGTCCTCGACGCTGTACCGCTACGCCACCGTCAACCTGGAGGGTCTGGCCGAGAACCTGGACTCCGAGGACGCAGCGAAGCAGGCTGCCGTGGAGTTCGTTGAGGCCTTCATCGCGTCGATGCCGACCGGAAAGATCAACACCTTCGCTAACCAGACCCTGCCGGAGCTCGTCTACGTCGCGGTTCGCGATACCCGCCCGGTCTCCCTGGTGAACGCCTTCGAGGCTCCTGTCGAAGCAACCGAGGACAAGGGCCGCCGCGAGGTCGGTGCCGAGGTACTGGCTCAGGAGGCGCGGGACGTGGAGAACGTCTATGGATTCAAGCCGCAGGCCTCCTTCGTCATGGGCCTGGGGCAGCTGGCGGAGCCGTTTACCGATATCGCGACCCAGGTGACTCTTCCGGAGCTGAAGGAGCAGCTGGCCGGCGCCATCGATCAGCTCATGGGTGATGAGTAATGGCTCATTCCCTCTTACTACTACTCAAAGGTCCCATGCAGTCCTGGGGCGACGAGTCCCGCTTCAGTGTTCGGGCGACGGCCACCACGCCAACCAAGTCCGGCATCGTGGGGCTGATCGCGGCTGCGCAGGGGCGGCGCCGTACTGACGGCGTGGAGGACCTGGCCAAGTTGCGGATGGCAGTGCGTGTTGATCAGTCGGGGAGCCTGCTGCGGGACTACCAGACGGCGCAGCCCTGGCTGAAGAACCCGGGAGCAAACGCCAGCCTCGTGACCAGGTACTTCCTCTCAGATGCGGCGTTCGTCGCGGCGGTGGAATCGGAAGATCGGGAGCTGCTGGACCAGATGGCGGAGGCCCTGCGCAGACCCGCTTACCCGCTGTACATGGGTCGCCGGTCTTGCCCAGTGCACCCTGGCCTTGTGATCGGTGTGGTGGATGGCGACGCGGAGTCTGCCCTGCGCGCGCACGACACGTGGCACGCCACCGCGGTGCACCGCAAGGAGTCGCCGAAGAAGGTGTCTTTGGCGATTTACCGAGATGCCGACCCCGGTGAGGGTGGCTCGGTTCCCCGCCAGGACGTGCCGGTGTCCTTCAGCCCGGAGCACCGAAAGTACGGGTGGCGGGAAGTGATCCGTGCCGAGGACGTGGAGATTGACAATCCGGATGGTGACGAGAAGTCCGCGACGGGTGACGTGTTTTTTGAAACGGTGATGCGAGCATGACGACATTCACGAAAATTCGGCTCAATCCTCACCGGAGGGAAGGGCGAAAGCTACTGAGTGACCCGCAGCGCATGCACGCCGCGGTGCGTGCCGCATTCCCTCCCGAGCTGGACGAATCGGACGCCAGAGTGCTGTGGCGCGTGGATCCAGGTGAGCACGAGCACGTGCTTTATTTGGTGGGTCCAGAGAAACCGACGGGCGCGGTTCTGGTGGAACAGGCCGGGTGGGATACGCTTCCTGCGCAGACGGCAGACTACTCCCGGTTCCTGGACAAGCTCACTCGTGGGCAGCGATGGCGTTTCGAGCTGGTGGCCAACCCGACGTATTCCGAGTTCCGGAAGGGAGAGCGGGGCAAGGTGAAGGCCCACGTTTCTGTGCGGCATCAGATTGGCTGGCTTTACCGCAAGGCTGATGCGGCTGGCTTTGCGTTGGCACCCCGGGTTGATGACGAGGTCAGCGACGAGGAACGTTCGCGCTGGTCTGAGTTCGACGCGCCCCAGGTCACGGAGCGCTGGACTGATGTGTTTCACCGCAGGAAGGCTGGTGGCGGGCGCAGCCGACCAGTACGGATTGCGAAGGCTCGGTTCACCGGCACCTTGGAGGTGACAGACCCGGAGCTATTGAGGCGGGCCTTGGAGCAGGGTATCGGCCGGGCTCGGGGCTACGGCTGTGGGTTGCTGACCCTGGCGCCGGTGAGTTAGCCGTGCGCACCCCGCAGCAGGTTCCGATTGAGCGCCAATCGCTGTCGCAGATGGGGGATCGGATTTCTTTCCTCTATGTGGAGCGGGCGGTGGTCAGTCGGGACGGGAACGCGCTGACGGTGACGGATCAGCGGGGAGTTGCACATGTGCCTGCAACACAGCTCGCTGCCTTGCTGTTAGGTACGGGGACTCGGATCACGAATGCCGCGATAGCTCTGCTGGGTGACTGCGGGGTATCGACCGTGTGGGTGGGCGAGCGTGGTGTGCGTTATTACGCCCATGGTCGTCCACCTGCTAAGTCTTCTCGAATGGCTGAGCTGCAGGCCAGGGTTGTGACGCATCAGCGTAAACGTTTGGACTGCGCTCGACGGATGTATGGGCTTCGTTTTCCCGGTGAGGACGTGTCGGGGCTGACGATGGCGCAGTTGCGGGGCCGGGAGGGCTCCCGCATGAAACGGCTGTATGCGGAGGAGGCGAGACGGACGGGTGTGGCGTGGGATCGGAGGCGCTACGACCCGAATAATTACGACTCCTCAGACCCGATTAATCAGGCGTTGACAACGGGCAGTGCGGCGCTTTACGGCATCGCCCATGCTGTGATCGTCGGGCTTGGCTTCGTGCCTGCTTTGGGAGTGATTCATACGGGAACTGACCGGTCATTTGTTTACGATGTCGCGGACCTTTATAAGGCGGAGGTGTCCATCCCGGCTGCGTTCAACGCCGTTGCGTCTGGCACCGAAGACGTGGGGCCGATGGTGCGGCGATTGGTTCGAGACGCCGTTGTGGAGCAGCGATTAATGCCGCGGATGGTGCGGGATTTGAAGTTCGTGATGAGCGTGCCGGATGACGAGCCGCTGAGCGACATCGAGCTCATGTTGTGGAGTGAGCTTGAATTGACCTCTGCGGGCATTAATTGGGGGAAGGAAGGAGCGGAGCAGTGATGGTGCTGATCGTCACTGCCTGTCCAGCGGGACTGCGAGGGGACCTAACGAAGTGGTTAATGGAACTCGCGCCGGGGACGTTTGTTGGTAGGCCTTCGGCGCGGATTCGTGAGCTTCTATGGGATCGAACGGTGGAGTTGTGCAAGGACGGCCGTGCACTGCTGGTCTACAGCAGCAATAACGAGCAAGGTATGGAGTTCCGCACGCATCGGCATGACTGGGAGCCCACCGATTTTGACGGTCTTAAGCTCATGATGCGCAAAAGCGATAGTGAGAAAACACGACGCAGAACGGGTTGGAGTAGGGCTCGTCAATTGAGACGGAAGTACGAGGGCCGGTAATTCGGCACTGGGGGTGGCTTCGTACAGTTGAAGCTAGAATGAGGCTTAGGCTCGGTTATCCGCTGATCATACAGTGTGCTCCCCGCGCTAGCGGGGATGAGCCGCGTACGGGGCGATTCAGTCCGAGCTGGAGTTCGTGCTCCCCGCGCTAGCGGGGATGAGCCCCCGGATAGCGCCTTCCACGTGTCCCTGGCTGGGTGCTCCCCGCGCTAGCGGGGATGAGCCCATCACGCACCGCCCTCGACATGAAACCGGTTTGTGCTCCCCGCGCTAGCGGGGATGAGCCCCACACCGTCACGACCGGGGACGTGTATGAGCTGTGCTCCCCGCGCTAGCGGGGATGAGCCCCGATGCGCTGGCGCAGCAGACCGCGCAGCTGTGTGCTCCCCGCGCTAGCGGGGATGAGCCCGCCTCACTATCGCCCGCCCGCTGCGCCGCCTGGTGCTCCCCGCGCTAGCGGGGATGAGCCCGGGCGTGACGCTTATGAACCGGCGCACGCCCAGTGCTCCCCGCGCTAGCGGGGATGAGCCGATGCTGAAGGATTCTTCGAAGCTGGCCGGTCAGTGCTCCCCGCGCTAGCGGGGATGAGCCCTAACCGACCGCCGAGGCGAAAACCTCGAGTTTGTGCTCCCCGCGCTAGCGGGGATGAGCCTTCCCACGCCTTGGACGTGAGCGTGTCGAACGCGTGCTCCCCGCGCTAGCGGGGATGAGCCCACACTCCGGCAAAACACCCTCGGCACGCAGCAGTGCTCCCCGCGCTAGCGGGGATGAGCCCTCCTTGGATTCTTTGGTTCTTGGTTCATAAAGGTGCTCCCCGCGCTAGCGGGGATGAGCCGTACGCCCGGCGCGGTGTTGACCTCGTGGGACTGTGCTCCCCGCGCTAGCGGGGATGAGCCCGTGGGGGCAACAATGATCGTCTCGGTGTTGGGTGTGCTCCCCGCGCTAGCGGGGATGAGCCCGGGGTCTAGCCGGTAACCTGAAGGGAAAATGCGTGCTCCCCGCGCTAGCGGGGATGAGCCCTAGGCTGCACGCGCGCGCCGGAAATAGTGCCAGTGCTCCCCGCGCTAGCGGGGATGAGCCCGTGAGCAGGTGCGGGGAGATGGCGGTGAGGGTGTGCTCCCCGCGCTAGCGGGGATGAGCCCCAGCCGACATCAGGCAGGTAGATTTCATCCTCGTGCTCCCCGCGCTAGCGGGGATGAGCCGTTCGACAACATGATCGACGAGCTCGACAAGGAGTGCTCCCCGCGCTAGCGGGGATGAGCCGCACACCAACCAGGGCGGCGACGGCGGCGACGAGTGCTCCCCGCGCTAGCGGGGATGAGCCGCGCTCCGCGCCCGCCTTACGGATCTTCTCGAAGTGCTCCCCGCGCTAGCGGGGATGAGCCTCCAGTAGCGCGATTCCAGAATCTGGCTGGCGTGTGCTCCCCGCGCTAGCGGGGATGAGCCGCTGCGCCTAATTTCCTGTCGCTTCGGAACCGCGTGCTCCCCGCGCTAGCGGGGATGAGCCCCACTCGATGAACAGGATCCCGCGGAGGATACAGTGCTCCCCGCGCTAGCGGGGATGAGCCCCGACCATGCCCAAGCATCGCCACCGGTCCTGAGTGCTCCCCGCGCTAGCGGGGATGAGCCGTTCAACCGCGACACCCAGCAATGGGAGGACGCGTGCTCCCCGCGCTAGCGGGGATGAGCCCGACCGTATGCACTGGGCGCAGCGGGCGAAGATGTGCTCCCCGCGCTAGCGGGGATGAGCCCCCCCGGCAACGCGAACCCGTACGGCGCGTACTTGTGCTCCCCGCGCTAGCGGGGATGAGCCCAAGTGCAGGTCGATGTATGCGCCGCCGTGGTAGTGCTCCCCGCGCTAGCGGGGATGAGCCCAAGTGCAGGTCGATGTATGCGCCGCCGTGGTAGTGCTCCCCGCGCTAG
>NZ_JASONC010000017.1:0-54520 GCF_030217065.1 Corynebacterium sp. UMB4614 | reverse complement strand
ACCGGGTGGAAACAAGCCATCAACCAACTAGCTGTGGCATACCCCGACCGATTCGCGGACTACTTGTAAACCAAGCCTCCGCACACAAACAATCGGACACTCTCGGACACACTGTTCTTTACTTAACCCCGTAGCGTGGACAACCGTCTTTTTTAGTGATGCATCACCGCGCCCAACCGCCGAAGGAGGCCATACCGGAATTGAAGGAGAACACCACAGCCACACCCCAGCCTCCAGCAGATGACAAGCTGGTCACCCCTGCATTCGCGCTCGCGTGGGTCATTAACTTCACCCAGTACCTCGCCTTCTACATCCTGGTAACGACGATGGCCCTCTACGCGGTGAAACAGTTCGCCGCCTCGGACGCGGCGGCGGGTTTCGCCTCCAGCTCCTTCGTCGTCGGTGCCACGGTGGCGCGCTTGTTCTCCGGATACCTCGTGGACGCCTTCGGCAGGCGGCGGGTGCTGTGGATCTCCCTGGCGGTGGTTGCGGTCAGCAGCGTGGGCTATCTGGTTGAGGGTTCCTTCTGGGTGCTGATCCTGGTGCGCATGCTGCACGGCCTGAGCTACGCGATCGCGTCAACGGCGGTGATGACGACCGCCCAGCGCGTGATCCCGCCGGCTCGCCGAGCGGAGGGCACGGGCTTCTTCGCGCTGGGTAATACGCTCTCCACGGCGCTGGGCCCGGCATTCGGGCTGTTCCTGGTCGGTCAGTTCAGCTACCGCGCATTGTTCACGACGACGATCGCGGTTGCGGTGGTCAGCCTGGTTCTCGGCGTCCTACTGGGAATGACGGCGGGGGAGCGCGCCGCAGCGGAAGAGGCCCGCGGAGGGGAACGTCCGAGCTTCCACGCCTCGGATATTGCGGACGGTCGGGTCGTGCCGATCGGTGTGTTCATGCTGATCGTGGGTGTGAGCTACTCGGGCGTGATCACGTTCCTGATGAGCTACTCGGAGGATCGGGGCACGCAGACGGGCGCCTCGGTGTTCTTCCTGGCTTATGCCGCCGCGATGTTCATCTCCCGCTTCTTCCTGGGCCGTATCCAGGACGAGCGCGGCGATAACGCGGTGGTGTACTTCGGCGTGGCCATGTTCATCCTGGCGTTGGTGGTGCTGGCACTGGCGGGTAATGACGCGCTGGTGATCGTTGCTGGTGTGTTGAGCGGTCTGGGTTATGGGACGCTGATGCCCGCTTCGCAGGCTATCGCGGTGCGGTTGGTGGATGCCTCTCGGCTGGGCACCGGCATCTCAACCTTGATGTTGCTGGTTGATGTGGGCGTGGCCCTGGGGCCGATCTTCCTGGGCTCCCTGATCAGCGCGACGGGGTATTCGGCGATGTACCTGCTGCTCGCGGGGCTGGTCGCGGTGGCTGGGGTGTTCTACTTCTTTGTCCACGGGCGGCGGCCGCAGGCGAAGCAGGGGTATGCGGAGGCTTAAGCCGACGCCTGGCTGCACAACGCGGTGGGCTAGCGTTAGTTGATATGGCACGTGATGGTGATGAGTTAACGCAGGGGGCAGGAGCACGAGGGGAGGCCGACGGCGCGCAAGCGCTGGTGGCTGGTGGGGAGTCGAGCTCGGCGGCTGGACAGAAGCCCGATGCGGGAGCTGACGACACGCCGGGCTCGGCGAATGCCGAGAAGCCTAGCTCGGCGGTAGCCGAGAAACCAGCGGTACCGCAATCGATCTGGGTGCTGGTGGCCGCGGCGTTCATCATCGCGCTGGGCTATGGGCTGATCGCGCCGATCCTGCCGCAGTTCGCACAGTCCTTCAACGTGGGCGTGGCGGCGGCTGGCGCGGTCATCAGTATCTTCGCTTTCTCTCGCTTGGCTTTCGCCCCGGTCTCTGGGCGGCTGGTGGATCGGCTGGGCTCGCGGCGGATCTATCTTTCGGGCCTGCTCATCGTGGCATTGACCACCGGGCTGGTCGCGTTCGTGGGGGAGTACTGGCATATCCTGCTGCTGCGCGCGGTCGCCGGTATTGGTTCCACGATGTTCACGGTCTCCGCGATGGGGCTGATCGTGCGCCTGTCCCCACCGGAGATCCGCGGCCGCTGCTCCAGCCTGTACGCCACCGCCTTCCTGCTGGGTAATGTGCTGGGGCCGGTGCTGGGTGCGCTGCTGACGGTGCTGGGGATGCGCGCGCCCTTCGCGATCTACGGTGCGGCGGTGTTCCTGGCTGCCCTGGTGGTGTGGTGGCGCATGCCCGCCTCGGTCGGGGTGCGGCCCACCGAGGGTGGGCGGCCGACCACCCCGATGCGTTTCCGTGAGGCCTTCGCGGATTCCGCATATCGCAGCGCCCTGGTTGGTGGCTTCGCCAATGGGTGGCTGAACTTCGGCGTGCGCGTGGCGACGCTACCGCTGCTGGCGGCGGCGATCTTCGAATCCGGTGCGGCTTATGCGGGGCTGGCGATGGCGACTTTTGCTGCGGGCAATGCCGTGGTGCAGCAGTTCAGCGGGCGCGCGGCTGACCGAGTGGGACGCAAGCCGCTGATCCTGGTTGGGCTGCTGGCCAATGGTGCGTTCACGGCGGCGCTGGGCTTTTCGGACCGCGTGTGGTCGCTGTTGCTGCTCAGCGTGCTAGCGGGAGCGGGGGCCGGGCTGTTCAACCCGGCGCAGCAGGCGGTGCTGGCGGATGTGATCGGTGCGGAGCGTTCGGGTGGCCGGGTGCTCGCGAATTTCCAGATGGCGCAGGACACCGGCTCGATCCTGGGGCCCATCATCGTGGGGCTGCTGATTCAGTGGGCGGGCTTCCGCGCGGGTTTCCTGGCCTGCGGTGTGGTCGCGGGGCTCGCGGTGGTGGCGTGGTGCTTCGGTAGGGAGACGCTGCGCAAGCCGAGCTCGGTCTCTGCGCTGTAGGGGGCTGGCAAGTCTGCTCCCCACGATAGCTGCGCGCCATGGCGAAGCGGGGAGGGAAGCGGAGATAGCGGGGAGTGGGAGTCCAGTGGGAAAGACAAGAAAAAGCGGGGCCCGAGGGTGATCCTCGGGTCCCGCTGGGGCTCAGGCCGGCTTGCTAGCCGGGCAGAGCGGCAGTATTACTTGCCGAAGTTGGAGAACTGCTTGGCGATCTTCTCGATGTTCGCGAAGAGAGCGGAGATGGAACCCAACAGGGTGACAACGCCAGCGATGACAGCAGCGACATCCTTGAACTTGTCCCAGGAGGAGGTCGGCTCCTCGTAGCGGATGTTGCCCTCGGCATCGGTAATGACTTCGCCGTTCTTGTTCTTCAGTGGCTTGTTCTTGCCGTTGCTCCAGCCGAAGAAGTTGTCAGCGGACCCCTTAGCGGAAGGCTTCTCGCCGCCCTGCTTCTTGGAGGAGCCATTAGCGTTCTGCTCAGCGGCGGCAACCTTGTCGTCCTTGATCGGCTCCTGGGCGACGGCGACGCCGTGGGACAGAGCGACGGAGGAAGCAGCTGCGAGTGCGATGATGGTCTTCTTCACGAAGAATCCTTCCCGGCCCCTGATGTCGAGGACCGATTGTGTCAATGAAGTGTGAGAACGATCCGGCGCTGAATCCTCATGCACCACCGGCTCCCCGGTGCTGCCACGAACCCGGCGAAAAATTTTCGACCACGTCCAGCGCGTACGCAGCAAAGTATAAGCGAAAGATGATAAAAAACAACCACTATTTTTATTTCTTTCCAGCTTTTCGTGCAGGTCGCGGGTAAAGCCCCAGCCCGCGCGCGAAAAATGGGTCTAAAAGCGCGCACAATGTGCGGAAATTCACAATCCATCGCTCTGGGGTTTGGCTGAAGCCATAGCACCTCGACGGCCAAGATTTGGGAGGCCAGCCAGCCTGTGCCATAATGTGCAGGTTGCCTCGCGCGGGCACGCTTTGTCGTGCGCGCACAACCGAGGCAAGGACCGCGTGCGTGAGGGTCGGAAATCCCGCGCACACCAACTACTAGGTTCTAGGAGACTCTAAAGTGCTTCAGCAAGAATCGCGCGTGCGAGTAGCTGACAACTCGGGTGCCCGGGAAATCCTGGTCATCCGCGTGCTCGGCGGCTCCGTCAAGCGCAGCGCTGGCATTGGCGATGTCGTGGTTGCAACCGTCAAGGAAGCAGCCCCAGGCGGCACCGTCAAGGAAAACGAAATCGTGCGTGCAGTCATCGTCCGTACCAAGAAGCCAACCCGCCGCCCAGACGGTTCCTACATCTCTTTCGACGAGAACGCAGCCGTCATCATCAAGGCCAACGATAACGACCCACGTGGTACCCGTATCTTCGGCCCAGTCGCTCGTGAGCTTCGCGAGAAGAAGTTCATGAAGATCGTTTCTCTTGCTCCGGAGGTGCTGTAAATGAAGATCCGCAAGGGCGATACCGTCATTGTTATCTCCGGCCCGGACAAGGGTGCTAAGGGCAAGGTCATCGAGGCTTACCCGAAGCGCGACAAGGTTCTTGTCGAGGGCGTCAACCGCATCAAGAAGCACGTAGCCAACTCCGCCCCTGAGCGTGGCGCAGAGTCCGGCGGCATCGTGACCCAGGAGGCACCGATCCACGTCTCCAACGTGATGGTCATCGACTCCGACGGCAACCCGACCCGCATTGGTTACCGCTTCGAAGACGGCAAGAAGATCCGCGTATCCAAGCGCAACGGGAAGGACATCTAAGGATGAGCGACAACTACACTCCTCGTCTGAAGGCTCAGTACCGTGAGGAAATCCGGGAAAAGCTGCAGGCTGAGTTCAACTTCGACAACGTCATGCAGATCCCAGGCGTGACCAAGGTTGTCGTCAACATGGGCGTCGGCGACGCTGCACGTGACTCCAAGATGATCAACGGCGCAATCGCTGACCTGACCGCAATCACCGGCCAGAAGCCGCAGGTCCGCACCGCGAAGAAGGCAATCGCTAACTTCAAGCTGCGCGAGGGCATGCCGATCGGCGCCCGCGTCACCCTGCGTGGCGACCGCATGTGGGAGTTCCTGGACCGCCTGCTCACGATCGCACTGCCGCGTATTCGTGACTTCCGCGGCCTCTCCGACCGCCAGTTCGACGGCCACGGCAACTACACCTTCGGCCTCTCCGAGCAGACCATGTTCTACGAGATCGACGTGGACAAGATGGACCGTCCGCGCGGTATGAACATCACCGTCGTCACCACTGCCACGAACGACGAAGAGGGCCGCGCGCTGCTGCGCCGCCTCGGCTTCCCGTTCAAGGACAAGGACGGCAAGATGCAGCAGGCTGACTAGTTTCTAGTCTTCTGTAGCTGTGTGAAAGCGCTCCACCGGCAACGGTGGGGCGCTTTTGCTATGGAGGGGAGCGGGTGCGGGGACGACGCGCACGGAAAATAAGGTGATACGTCATCGACAGGGGTGGGGTTTCGTCGCTAGGCTGGGGACCATTCTGTATTTATCAGCATCCCGGTGTTTCCGTGCCGGAGGTGCGAAGAACAGCAAAGGAGCAAAAATGTCTTTCCTGCCTAGCGCAATCCTGCGTTCCGTCCCGGGCGCCTACATCGTCAACTCTGCCATCGAGAAGTTCGGCGCCGAGCCAGCCAAGTCCGCCGGTCTTCAGCAGTTCGCCGCCTCTGGCGTGCCTGCCCTGAAGAAGCTGCCCAGCGATCAATTCGCCAATATCCTCGGCGGGGCAGAACTCGCGGTCGGCGGCGCCCTGCTCGCGCCCTTCGTCTCCAACAAGCTCGCCGGCGCGGCCCTGACCACCTTCGGTGCCGGCCTGCTCTCCATGTACTTCCGCAACCCCAACATGACCCACGAGGACGGCATCCGCCCCACCGAGGAGGGCCTGCAGCTTTCCTCCAACGTCTTCCTCGTGGCGATCGGCGCCGGGCTCGTCGCCATGGATGCCGCCGACGGTGCCAATAAGTTCGCCACGAAGCGGAAGATCAAGAAGGCCGAGAAGCGCGCCGAAAAGCGGGCGCTCAAGGCCGACAACTAACCCCGCGCAGGTTCTGGCGTTGCGCACTCCGGGGAGGTTGAACCAGTAGGGGGTAAACCAAGGGGTGCCACGCCAGGGGGGGGGACAGACAATTAACGCCGGATTCACTCTGGCCTCCCTTGCGGGTTACCTCGCTTGCCTATCTTGTTCTTCGCAAGACCCACAAGAAGAAGGACAATTACGTGGCAATCAAGGGCATGAACCTGCTGTTCCAATCTCGTCGCTCGTCCCGCACCTGTACCTACAAGTGCGGTAACGCCTGCTTCGGAGAGTGCTCAAACACCTCCTCGAACCCATACTTCGGGGACATCTCCCGCCGCAGCGTGCTGCGGGGTGCTGGCCTGGCGGCGCTGACGGTCGGCGGCGGAAGTGCACTGGCGGCCTGCGCAGACGGCAGCACCGCCCAGTCCGCGGGCTCGTCGGAGGGCGGCAAAGCCCCCGGCCCGCTCAAGGGCATGCAGTTCGAGCCAGTGGCTGCCAATGAGAAGGACGAGCTCGTGGTTCCCGAGGGCTACGCCTCCGGCGTCCTGATCGCCTGGGGTGACCCGATCTTCCCGGACGCCCCGAAGTTCGACCCGTACAAGCAGACCGCCAAGGCCGCGGAGCGCCAGTTCGGCTTCAACAACGACTTCGCGGGCCTGCTGGAACACCCGAAGGACCCGAACCGCCTGCTGTACGTGTGCTCCCACGAGTACACCACCGAGCCACACATGTTCCCGCGCTACGATGCGGAGAACCCCACCGACGAGCAGATCAACATCGGCCTGGCCAACCACGGCCACACCATCCTCGAGGTCTCCAAGGTCGGCAAGACCGGCGAGCTCAAGCGCGAATTCGGCCCGCTGAACCGCCGCATCACCGGCGAAACCATCTTCGAGATGCGCGGCGTGGCCGCCGGCCACGAACTGGTCAAGACCAAGGCTGACCCGACCGGCAAGAAGGTCCGCGGCACCCTGAACAACTGCTCCGGCGGCATCACCCCGTGGGGCACCTTCCTCTCCGGCGAGGAGAACTTCGAGCAGTACTGGGCCAACGCCGACAAGGCCCAGGTCGAGGGCAAGGCCAAGGAAGACATCAAGCGCTTCGACCCGCCAGAGGGAGCCTCCGAGCGCAAGTGGGAGCGCCTCCACGACCGCTTCGACCTCTCCAAGGAACCCAACGAGTTCCACCGCTTCGGATGGATGGTCGAGGTCGACCCGACCGACCCGTACTCCACCCCGGTCAAGCACACCTCCATGGGCCGCTTCAAGCACGAGGCCGGCAACATCTACGTCACCGACGACGGCACCGTCGTCTGCTACTCCGGCGACGACGCCCGCTTCGAGTACATCTACAAGTTCGTCTCCTCCAAGAAGATCAAGGAGGGGGACATGAAGCACAACATGACCATCCTCGACGAGGGCACTCTCTACGTCGCCACCCTGAAGGGCAACTCCCCGGACAAGGAGATCACCGGCGACGGCGAGCTGCCAGAGGATGGCAAGTTCGACGGCACCGGCCAGTGGAAGAAGCTGCTGACCGTCACCGCGGACGGTGCGGAGTCCCACGTCGAGGGCTTCACCCCGGAGGAGGTCGCCGTCTACACCCGCATGGCTGCAGACAAGGTGGGTGCGACCAAGATGGACCGCCCGGAGGACTTCGAGGCTAACCCGCACACCGGCCTGCTCTACGTCTCCCTGACCAATAACAAGTACCGCGGTGCGACCGGCGAGAACGCCGAGAAGAACCAGGAAGACCCGAAGGAATACGCTCCGATCAAGGAGAACAAGAACGGCCTGGTCATGGAGATCGACGACGAGCACGCGGGGGAGAAGTTCACCTGGAACCTGCTGCTGGTCTGTGGCGACCCGGAGGAAGCCGAGACTTACTTCGGCGGCTTCGATAAATCCAAGGTTTCCCCAATCTCCTGCCCGGATAACCTGGCCTTCGACTCCCACGGCAACCTGTGGATCTCCACCGACGGCAACGCCCTGGACAGCAACGACGGCCTGTACGCGGTCGGCCTGAAGGGCGAGAACCGCGGCGAGACCCGCTGCTTCCTCACCGTTCCGGTGGCTGCGGAGACCTGTGGTCCGATTGTCACCGATGAGCGAGTCATGGTGAACGTCCAGCACCCAGGCGAGGACGACGACGCCACCTTCGAAAAGCCCGCTTCCCACTGGCCGGATGGCGGCAACTCCATCCCGCGCCCGGCCGTGGCTGTGGTCTGGCGCCGTGACGGTAAGAAGATCGGCATCGAGGCCTAGCAGAAAGAGCCCAGCGGAAAGCCCTAGGGGGGATGGCCGCGGCGACCGGTATATCGGCGCCGCGGCTTTGGCGTTAGTTCTCCAGCCGGAGAGCAGGACGGTCGGATGGATACTAGCGGGGCCAACAGACGCCGGCTTGGCAATAAATACGCAGGTTGCTAAGCTTGTTGAGTCTTGTTGCGGGAAAAGTGTGCCCACAGCACACTTGACGTGCGCAGATCTGCTCACACAGTCAACAAGAGCTAGTAAGAAAACATCCACTTTGTTGTAGGCCCCCTGCCCATAGCGGCCGCGGACACATCTTGGTAGCGAGCGCCCCAAGCTATTGGGCTTGGAAGTGCGTTAGTCGCCAGCGAGACGCGGTGCACGCGAAAAGGGTGGGAACGGGAACCGCAACGAGAAAGGTAAAGGTCACCTAAACCATGACCATGACTGACCCGATCGCGGACATGTTGTCCCGCGTGCGGAACGCTTCCAACGCGTTCCACGACAGCGTCACGATGCCTTCCTCCAAGCTCAAGGCTCACATTGCTGAGATCCTGAAGCAGGAAGGCTACATCGAAGACTTTGCCGTCAACGACCGCAAGGATGGCAAGGCAGGCAAGGAGCTTGAGATCACCCTCAAGTACGGCCCGACCCGCGAGCGCGCACTCGCCGGTGTCCGCCGCGTCTCCAAGCCAGGCCTGCGTGTGTACACCAAGTCCACCAATCTGCCAAAGGTTCTCGGTGGCCTGGGCGTGGCAATCATCTCCACGTCCCACGGCCTGCTGACTGACCGTGAGGCCTCGAACAAGGGCGTCGGCGGCGAAGTGCTCGCCTACGTCTGGTAATAGAAGGAGGAACCAAGCATGTCTCGTATCGGCTTCGCTCCGGTGTCCGTCCCTTCTGGCGTCACCGTCACCATCAACGGTCAGAACGTTGAGGTCAAGGGCCCAAAGGGCACCCTCAACACTGACATCCCAGCGCCGATCGCAGTGGCACAGGAAGGCGACGAGATCATCGTCTCCCGCCCGGACGATCACCGCAAGAACCGCTCCCTGCACGGCCTTTCCCGCTCCCTCGTCAACAACATGGTTGTTGGCGTGACCGAGGGGTACACCACGAAGATGGAGATCTTCGGCGTTGGTTACCGTGTGCAGCTCAAGGGCAAGGACCTCGAGTTCTCCCTGGGCTACTCCCACCCAATCCTGATCAAGGCTGACGAAGGTATCACCTTCGCCGTGGACGGAAACACCAAGTTCTCCATCTCTGGCATCGACAAGCAGAAGGTCGGACAGATCGCCGCCAACATTCGTGGCCTGCGTAAGGATGACCCATACAAGGGTAAGGGCATCCGCTACGAGGGCGAGCAGGTCCGTCGCAAGGTCGGAAAGACGGGTAAGTAATGAGCAACAACGATTCCAACAAGGCTGGCAAGCGCCTTCCGCTGGGCAAGGACATCTCCACTCGCCGTCGCGTTGCGCGCTCCCGCCGTCACAACCGCATCCGCAAGACCATCCAGGGCACCCCAGAGACCCCGCGTCTCGTCGTGCACCGTTCTTCTCGCCACATGCACGCACAGATCATCGACGACACCGTCGGTCACACCCTGTGTGCTGCGTCCACCCTCGAAGCAGAGGTCCGTGGAGTCGAGGGCGACAAGAAGGCACGTGGCGCCAAGGTTGGCGAACTGATCGCACAGCGTGCGAAGGAAGCTGGCATTGAGGCAGTCGTCTTCGACCGCGCTGGCTACCAGTACCACGGCCGCGTCGCCGCTCTGGCAGACGCCGCCCGCGAAGGTGGTCTGAAGTTCTAATGATCACCAACACCATGAACTCCAACGGAAGGAACGCGTGATGTCGGAACGTGACCGTAACGGCGGACGCTCCGCCGATAACAACCGCAACGATCGCAACGAGCGCGGCGGCCGCAACGACCGCGGTGGCCGTAACGATCGTCGCAACAACCAGCAGGACGAGCGCAACCAGTACATCGAGCGCGTCGTCACCATCAACCGTGTGTCCAAGGTCGTCAAGGGTGGTCGTCGCTTCAGCTTCACCGCTCTGGTGATCGTGGGTGACGGCCAGGGTATGGTCGGTGTCGGCTACGGCAAGGCCAAGGAAGTCCCGGCTGCTATCCAGAAGGGTGCCGAGGAAGCTCGCAAGAACTTCTTCCGCGTCCCGATGATCAACGGCACCATCACCCACCCGGTGCAGGGCGAGGCCGCAGCAGGCGTCGTCATGCTGCGTCCGGCTGCCCCAGGTACCGGTGTTATCGCCGGTGGCGCAGCCCGCCCGGTGCTGGAGTGCGCTGGCATCCAGGACATTCTCTGCAAGTCGCTCGGCTCGCCGAACGCCATCAACGTTGTTCACGCAACGGTGGCCGGCCTGAAGGAGCTCGTGCGCCCAGAAGAGGTCGCCGCACGTCGTGGCAAGAGCCTCGAAGAGGTTGCTCCGGCAGCCATGCTGCGCGCCCGTGCTGCAGGACAGGGGGCATAACCCATGGCACTGAAGATCCGTCAGATCAAGGGCACTGTTGGTAGGAAGCAGAACCAGCGTGACACGCTGCGTTCCCTCGGCCTGAAGCGCATCGGTCAGGAGGTCATCCGCGAGGACAACTCTGTCACCCGCGGCATGGTCCACACCGTTCGCCACCTGGTCGAGGTCGAAGAAGTGGCAGGGGAGTAAAAATGAGCGATCCAATCAAGCTCCACGACCTCCGTCCGGCCAAGGGTGCAAACAAGGCCAAGACCCGCGTCGGTCGTGGTGAAGCATCCAAGGGTAAGACCGCTGGTCGTGGTACGAAGGGCACCAAGGCCCGCAACAAGGTTCCTGCATACTTTGAGGGTGGCCAGATGCCACTGCAGATGCGTCTGCCGAAGCTCAAGGGATTCAAGAACAACAACAAGGTCATCTTCCAGGTCGTGAACGTCTCCGACCTCGAGAAGGCCTTCCCGAACGGCGGCGACGTCGCAGTTGCCGACCTCGTCGCAGCTGGCCTGGTCCGCGCTAAGCAGCCGGTCAAGGTTCTGGGCAACGGCGAGATCAGCGTCAAGCTGAACGTCACCGCACAGAAGTTCTCGGGCTCCGCTAAGGAGAAGATCGAGAAGGCAGGTGGCTCCGTCACGGAGGCTTAAGCCTGATCAACGCCACCCGGCGAGGGGCTTTCCCCTCCCGGTAGCGTCGCAGCAAGACCCCGCATGGTGCATCACGCACCGGCGGGGTCTTCTGCTTTCTGTGACCTGCGCGCCTAGCAGGCCGAAGACTTTCTAAACCAGTAGCCAAACTGTTACTCTAGTTTGGTTATCTGCCTAGGCGCCTCTCACTCAGTGGCCGCCTAGGGGTGGCATAATAAGCAACCGGCAGCGTGGCAAAGAAAACCGTGTCCGCACCGGCTGCTACTTTGCTACTAGAGACTTCAATTCCAAGGCGCACGCTCTGCGGCATCGGCCCTGCGATAACTCGCGCGGCCACCACGGCGCGGGCCCACCAACACAGGAGGCCAGTTTGTCCGCCATCACCGGGGCGTTCAAAAACGTTGATCTCCGCAAGAAGATCCTTTTCACTCTTGCGATGATCATCCTGTACCGCATCGGCTCGCAGATCCCAACGCCGGGCGTCGACTACGCAAACATCACCAAGCAGATCTCGGAGCTCACCGAATCCTCCGCGGTCTACTCGCTGATCAACCTCTTCTCCGGCGGCGCGCTGCTGCAGCTGTCGATCTTCGCGATCGGCATCATGCCGTACATTACGGCGTCGATCATCGTGCAGCTGCTCACCGTGGTGATCCCGAAGTTCGAACAGCTGAAGAAGGAGGGCCAGACCGGCCAGGCGAAGATGACGGAATACACCCGTTATCTCACCGTCGCGCTGGCCCTGCTGCAGTCCGCGGGCATCGTCGCCCTGGCGGACCGCGAGCAGCTGCTCGGCCAGGGCATCCCGGTCCTCAAGGACGAGGTCGGCATCTTCGGCCTGATCGTCATGGTCCTCATCATGACCTCCGGCGCTGTTCTCGTGATGTGGCTCGGCGAGCTCATCACCGACCGCGGCGTGGGCAACGGCATGTCCCTGCTCATCATGGCGGGTATTGCAACCACCCTGCCGGGGGAGGGTGTGTCCATCCTCTCCAACTCCGGTGGCTTCATCTTCGGTGCGGTGGTCTTCGGCATGCTGCTGCTCATCGTCGGCGTGGTCTTCGTCGAGCAGGGCCAGCGCCGCATCCCGGTGCAGTACGCCAAGCGCATGATCGGCCGCCGACAGTACGGCGAGACCTCCACCTACCTGCCACTCAAGGTCAACCAGGCCGGCGTGATCCCGGTGATCTTCGCGTCCTCCCTGCTGACCGTCCCTATCCTGATCACCCAGATCATCCAGTCCGGCGCTGCTGCCGGCGAGGACGTCGCGAACAACTGGTGGAACCGCAACGTCATGTCCGTGCTGCAGAACCCCGCGGCATGGCAGTACATCCTGGTCTACCTCGCGCTGATCATCTTCTTCTCCTTCTTCTACGTCTCCGTCCAGTACGACCCGTACGACCAGGCGGACAACATGAAGAAGTACGGTGGCTTCATCCCGGGTATCCGCCCGGGTCGCCCGACCGCCGAGTACCTCGGCTACGTCATGAACCGCCTTCTGGTCGTGGGCTCCCTGTACTTGGGTATCATTGCGGTGTTGCCCAACATCCTCATTAACTTGGGAGTGGACACGTCCCAGGCCTCCGGCGGCGGCATGCCGTTCGGTGGTACCGCGGTTCTGATTCTCGTGTCCGTGGCCCTGACCACGGTCAAGCAGATCGAATCGCAAATGATGCAAGCTAACTACGAAGGATTCCTCAAATGAGACTAGTTCTCCTCGGCCCTCCCGGTGCCGGCAAGGGCACCCAGGCCCAGCTGCTCTCCGACGCACTGAACATCCCGCACATCTCCACGGGTGACCTGTTCCGCGCGAACATCTCCCAGGGCACCGAGCTTGGCAAGCAGGCTCAGGAGTACATGGACGCCGGCAAGCTGGTCCCGACCGAGGTCACCGCGAACATGGTTCGTGCCCGCCTCGACGAGGGCGACGCCGCCAACGGCTTCCTGCTGGACGGTTTCCCGCGCACCATCGAGCAGGCCGACCTGCTCGAGGAGATGCTCAAGGATAAGGACCTGAAGCTGGACGCGGTGATCAACTACCAGGTCTCCGAGGACGTCGTGGTCGAGCGCATGCTCTCCCGTGGCCGTAACGACGACAACGAGTCCACGATCCGCACCCGCCTGCAGGTCTACCGCGAGGAGACCGCACCGCTGATCGACTACTACCAGGGCCGCATCCTCAACATCGATGCCGAAGGCTCCGTCGAGGACATCTCCGAGACCACCCTGTCCGCCCTGGACAAGTAAAACCGGGATTAGCCGCCGCCCGCATGCGCGGCGCCGATCCTGGTAGGGCCCAACGGTCCGCCTTTTCCCGCCCATCTTCCGGACGTCACCGGTGGGCGGGTTTAACTTTTGGCCCACCAATCCGGGCTACAAGAACACAAGAACAAGGAGGCTTTCGGTGGCTTTCCGAAAGAAGAGCAAGAAGATCGCCGCGAAGACACCCGCGGAACTGGACGCCATGCAGGCCGCAGGCGAGGTCGTCGGCCGAACACTGCAGGCCGTGAAGGCCGCCGCGAAGCCAGGGGTGAGCACCCTCGACCTCGACGAGATCGCCGAGGCCACCATCCGTGACGCCGGTGCAACCCCAGCCTTCCTCGGCTACCAGGGCTTCCCGGGCTCCATCTGCAGCTCCGTCAACGACATGGTCGTCCACGGCATCCCGGCGGCGGACGTCGTCCTGAAGGAAGGCGACCTCGTCTCCATCGACTGCGGTGCGATCCTCGACGGCTGGGTAGGGGACTCCGCCTGGACCTTCGGCATTGGCGAGATCGCCCGCGAACACGAGCTGCTCAACCAGGCCACCGAGTGGGTCCTCATGGAGGGCCTGAAGGCGATGCGCCCGGGCAACCACCTCACGGATATCTCCCACGCCCTCGAACTCGCGACCCGCAAGGCCGAGGAGAAGTTCGGCGTGCCACTGCACATCATCGACGGCTACGGCGGGCACGGCATCGGCCGCAGCATGCACGAGGACCCGTACCTCGCCAACGAGGGGCGCCCGGGCCGCGGTCCGGTCATCCAGGAGGGCTCCGTGCTCGCGATCGAGCCGATGCTCTCGCTCGGCACCATCGACACCGCCGTCCTCGACGACGATTGGGGAGTGGTCACCGTGGACGGCAGCTACTCCTCCCACTGGGAGCACACCGTCGCCGCCACCGCCGGTGGCCCGCGCATCCTCACTCCGCGCCACTAATCCACCGGCCTCCTCCGCCCTGGCCTGCAGTTGTTAAAGCCCCAGGTCACGTGTACGATAGACCGATGGTGCAGGTGACGCACCCCAAAAACGGGGAGCCAAGCAGACCGCACCATCGTAGCGATACACGCACAAATAGCCGATGACCAGCATGTTCATCGGGGAAATGTGGAGGATATGGCCAAAGAAGGTGCCATTGAGGTTGAGGGCCGCATCGTCGAGCCCCTGCCGAATGCAATGTTCCGAGTCGAGCTGGATAACGGGCACAAGGTGCTCGCACACATCTCTGGCAAGATGCGCCAGCACTACATCCGCATCCTTCCTGAGGATCGCGTTGTAGTCGAGCTTTCTCCATACGACCTCTCCCGTGGTCGTATCGTCTACCGCTACAAGTAAAAAAACTCTGTCAGCCTTCGTGCATCCAAATCTCACCCGCCCATGGTCACATGCGGCACGGCCGCGCAACACGTGGCCATGTGGGTGAGGTTGCCTACCTCTGGCCGCGGCGGCCGGAGCCCGCTGCTGAACCTCTTGAACACGACCCCGCCCCATCGCGGGTGACGTCGTCAAAAGAAGGAAGTAGACCACCGGGATGAGTACGGAGAAAACCGCCGTAAAACCGGAAGGATAATGCCATATGGCACGCCTTGCTGGTGTAGACCTGCCACGCGAAAAGCGCATGGAGGTCGCACTGACCTACATCTTCGGAATCGGCCCAGCCCGATCCAAGGAGCTGCTGGAAAAGACCGGCATCTCCCCGGACCTGCGTTCCAAGGACCTTAGCGACGAGCAGCTCGCAGCTCTGCGTGACGTGATCGAGAACAACTGGAAGGTTGAGGGTGACCTCCGCCGCGAAATCCAGGCCGACATCCGTCGCAAGATCGAAATTGGTTCCTACCAGGGACTGCGCCACCGCCGTGGCCTGCCAGTCCGTGGCCAGCGCACCAAGACCAACGCTCGTACCCGTAAGGGCCCGAAGAAGACGATCGCAGGAAAGAAGAAGTAATGGCTGCACCGAAGAGCACCGCTACGCGCGCCCGCCGCGGCCGTCGCGTAGTCAAGAAGAACGTGACCCAGGGTCACGCGTACATCAAGTCCACCTTCAACAACACCATCGTGTCCATCACGGACCCGAAGGGCCACGTCATCTCGTGGGCATCCTCCGGCCAGGTTGGCTTCAAGGGGTCCCGCAAGTCCACGCCTTTCGCCGCACAGATGGCCGCCGAGTCCGCTGCCCGCAAGGCAATGGAGCACGGCATGAAGAAGGTCGACGTTTTCGTCAAGGGACCGGGCTCTGGTCGCGAGACCGCAATCCGCTCCCTGTCCACCGCTGGGCTTGAGGTCGGCACCATCGCCGACGTCACCCCACAGCCGCACAACGGCTGCCGCCCACCGAAGCGTCGTCGCGTCTAAGAAAAGAAAGGTTAAGGGATAAACAATGGCTCGTTATACCGGCCCAGTTACCCGTAAGTCCCGTCGCCTCCGCGTCGACCTCGTCGGTGGCGACCGTTCCTTCGAGCGCCGCCCGTACCCACCGGGTCAGGCTGGCCGCGCTCGCATCAAGGAGTCGGAGTACCTGATCCAGCTGCAGGAGAAGCAGAAGGCTCGCTTCACCTACGGCGTCATGGAGAAGCAGTTCCGCCGTTACTACGCAGAGGCCAACGCAATGCCGGGCAAGACCGGTGACAACCTGGTCATCCTGCTGGAGGCTCGCCTCGACAACGTGATCTACCGCGCTGGTCTGGCACGCACCCGTCGCCAGGCACGTCAGCTGGTCTCCCACGGTCACTTCACCGTGAACGGCAAGAAGATCAACGTTCCGTCCTTCCGTGTCTCCCAGTACGACATCATCGATGTCCGCGATCGTTCCCGCTCCATGCTGTGGTTCGACGAGGCACAGGACAACCTGGTCGACGCCAACGTTCCGGCGTGGCTGCAGGTCGTTCCGTCCACCCTGCGCATCCTCGTGCACCAGCTGCCCGAGCGCGCTCAGATCGACATCCCGCTGCAGGAGCAGCTCATCGTCGAGTACTACTCCAAGTAGTCCACGACACCGATCTGAAAAACAGACATTTACTCCCCGCCGTCTACCACCACGGTGCACGGCAATCCTGCTACCGGCGTCAAATAGCGGTCGCCGACAAGGAGAAGTAACACATGCTGATTTCCCAGCGTCCAGAGCTGTCCGAGGAGTTCATCGACGACTCCCGCTCCCGGTTCGTCATCGAGCCGCTTGAGCCGGGCTTCGGCTACACCCTCGGCAACTCCCTGCGCCGCACCCTGCTGTCCTCCATCCCAGGTGCAGCCGTGACCTCCCTGCGGATCGATGGTGTGCTCCACGAGTTCACCACCGTCCCGGGCGTGAAGGAGGATGTCTCCGACATCATCCTGAACATCAAGTCCCTCGTCCTGTCGAGCGACTTCGATGAGCCGGTCACCATGTACCTGCGCAAGGAAGGCCCAGGAGCGGTCACCGGCGCAGACATCGAGACCCCAGCAGGCGTGGAGGTCCACAATAAGGACCTGCACATCGCCACCCTCAATGAGCAGGGCAAGCTGGATATCGAGCTGGTCGTTGAGCGCGGCCGTGGCTACGTCCCATCCGCCACCTCCACCGACGAGATCGGTCGCATCCCAGTCGACCAGATCTACTCCCCGGTCCTGAAGGTCAGCTACAAGGTCGAGGCAACCCGTGTCGAGCAGCGCACGGACTTCGACAAGCTGATCCTCGACGTGGAGACCAAGAGCTCCATGTCCGCGCGCGACGCCATGGCGTCCGCCGGCAAGACCCTGGTCGAACTCTTCGGCCTGGCACAGGAGCTCAACACCGAGGCGGAGGGCATCGAAATCGGCCCGTCCCCCCAGGAATCCGAGCACATCGCCGCATACAACATGCCGATCGAGGACCTGGACTTCTCCGTGCGCAGCTACAACTGCCTGAAGCGGGAAGAGATCCACACCGTTGGTGAGCTGGCTGCTCGCACCGAGTCCGATCTGCTGGACATCCGGAACTTCGGCCAGAAGTCCATCAACGAGGTCAAGGTCAAGCTGGCTGGCTTGGGCCTGGCACTCAAGGACTCCCCAGAAGGTTTCGACCTCTCCGACATCGAAGGCTACGACGCCGAGACCGGTGAGTGGGTCGAGACCGAGGGCGAAGACATCGCGGAGTAAATCGCACTTAAGCGCTCAAAGCTTTTAACCCACTCGAGGAGAAGACATGCCAACCCCTAAGAAGGGCGCCCGTCTGGGCGGATCTGCTTCCCACCAGAAGAAGATCCTGTCCAATCTCGCAGCCCAGCTGTTCGAGAACGGCGCAATCAAGACCACGGACGCCAAGGCGAAGCTCCTGCGTCCCTACGCTGAGAAGATCATCACCAAGGCCAAGAACGGCACCCTGGCTGATCGTCGCAACGTTCTGAAGCTCATCCCGAACAAGGACGTCGTGTCCCACCTGTTCACCGAGCTGGCCCCGAAGTTCGAAGGCCGTGAGGGCGGTTACACCCGCATCATCAAGCTGGAGAACCGCAAGGGCGACAACGCTCCGATGTCCCAGATCTCCCTGGTGACCGAGGAGCTGGCCTCCAAGGAGGCAGAGCGCGCAACCCGCGCTGCTGCATCCAAGAAGGCCGAGGAGAAGAAGGCTGCTGAGGCAGCTGAGGAGAAGGACGAGGCCGCAGAGGAGAAGTAATTCTCCGCTGAGGTGATCCTTCAATCTCTTCAGCCGGCGGGTTCTGTAGGGCCTGCCGGTAAGCCGGGTACTACGCACGAGCGTGGTGCCCGGCTTTTGCTATTGGTGGGGTTTCGGTGGCTGGGGTTGCTTGGCTGGTGCGGTGAGCCGGGTTGGGGAGGAGCCCTGGAGGGGAGCACACGTTGGTGGCGTGGTTTCGGTGGCAACGAGCCTGCCGGGTAGGTTTGGGGCATGAGTTCAACGGAAACTGGGGCGGCGGAGACTGCGACGACCGGGACCGGGACGACGGTGACGGGGGCGGATGGCGACGTCGCTGCTAACGGTGCGGTGGGTGACGTCGTGACGGACGCCGCGGACGGTGGAGGGGAGACCGTTCGGGTGCGGATGGACGTCTCCTACGACGGGACGGATTTCCACGGCTGGGCGGCCCAGAAGGGCGGCTTGCGGACCGTGCAGGGCGTGCTGGAGGAGAAACTCTCGCTGGTGTGCCGCACTCCGATTGAGCTGACGGTGGCGGGGCGGACGGATGCTGGCGTGCACGCCGATGGGCAAGTCTGCCACGCGGATATCCCGGCGGAGGCTTTTACTCAGCGGAGCCTGGCGCGGCCGGAGCATCTGGTGCGGCGGCTCTCCCGGATGCTGCCGGAGGATATTCGCCTGAACGCGGCGGTGGCTGCCCCGGAGGGCTTTGACGCCCGCTTCTCTGCCCTGCGGCGGCACTACGTGTACCGGGTGTGCACAGCCCCGGGCGGGCCACTGCCACGGCGGGTGCGGGATACCGCCCGGTGGCGCAGGCCCGTGGACCTGGATAAGGTGCAGATCGCGGCGGATGCGCTGGTGGGGCTGAATAACTTCGCCGCCTACTGCAAGGCCCGCGAGGGGGCGACGACGATCCGGGAGCTGCAGGAGTTCACCTGGAAGGACGTGTCCACGCCCTCGGAGCCACAGACTTATGAGGCGCACGTGGTGGCGGATGCGTTTTGTTGGTCGATGGTGCGCTCCATCGTGGGGGCATGCCTGACGGTGGGGGAGGGTAAACGGCCGGAGGGCTTCACCGCCGAGCTGCTGGAGATGGATGAGCGCAGTTCGCAGGTCCCGGTGGCGCCGGCGGAGGGGTTGAACCTGGTGGGCGTGGATTACCCGGCACCGGAGGAGCTGGCGGCGCGAGCGGCGGAGACGCGGGCGGTGCGGGAGCTGTAGGGGGCTGTAGGACCCGGGCTGTGGATGAGTTTGACGGCGGCTGTGCCTGGGTGGCTTTCTGCCTATCTTTTCCGGCCAAATGAGGGCATACTGATGGTGGAGGCTATCGGTATTGAAGGGAGGGCATGATGTCTGCACCACTGTTGGAACCACTCTCCAAGGATGCTGCTGAGAAGGAGCTGGCTGAACTGGAGCGTTCTGTGGGCGGAGACCTCGCAGAGTTCGAAAGCCGTGCCTATAGCTACAACCTGACCCCGCGAGAGTTCGCGAAGTGGGAGCGTATCTCCGAGCTGCGGTGGCTACTGGGCCTGGAGTAGCGCACGCGAAAAGGACGAAGCAGGGGGATGCTTCGAGGGAGGGGGAAACAATCGAAAAACTCGACACTCTGGTACATGAGTTTGTTGATGACCTGCGGGATTCTGTCAGAGCCTTCACGGGTCGAGACTTCAAGTTTTCGACCGAAGTGATGGAGCCAGGCGCCGTCTCCATCCGGCTGGCACAACACGACGAGGAAGCAGGGATTATTCCGCTCCGCTTGAATGAACACGCGATTTTGGGGTTAAGGATCGAGTTCAGATGCTCGTGGGACTCAACGAAGTCCTTCTTGGCGGTTGAGCGGTCGTCGTTTGCGGTTTATCCCCGAGATAAAGCAAATGGCGAGCCCCTATTTCGAGTCGAATACGACCGACGGAAGTCGAGCTACCCCAGTTCTCATATCCATGTTCATGCCCATCGGGATGAGATGACTCATCTTCTGGGGCTGCATAGGAAGCTCAACCCCAGTAACGATAAAAAGGTTAAAAACTTCATCGAGACGTATCCCTCCTTGTCGAGGTTTCACTTTCCTACGGGTGGTCACAGGTTCCGTCCATGCCTGGAAGATGTATTGGAAGCCCTGCGGCAAGAATTCAAGCTGAAAGTTCCGAGGAAAAAAGACTGGGAAGATCGGCTGGCTGAAGCGCGACTGAAGTGGCGGAAGATTCAGACAGCTGCGGCTGTGCGGGATTGTCCCGACGCTGCTCTTCGAGTTTTGGTGGATGATCTCGGTATGCCTAGCCCCGTGGGCTGGGAGTGCCCTCCGGGAAAGAAATCCAAGATTGTTCGCGGTTAGCGGATTGCTTTTGCTGATAGCGGTATAGCGCGGCGCGTTTTCCAGAGTCGCTAGTGGGAGGCTTCCGCGTGCTCGAGCGCGTTGGTGCTTGGCAGATGCATCGGATCGAAGCGGACGTCGTGCCCGCGGTGGTTTACAGTGCCGCGGGAATCAATCACCAGATCCGCGATGATGCCGTGGCGACTGGCTTCCTCGGTGGAGGAAGCCAGCACCACCCGGCAGACTGTCGGCGACCATGCCTCGCGCCAGCGGGCCCCGAGATCACGGGGCCCCTTAGTTGGTGTCGAGGCCTCGGCGACGGACTGCGTGTTCGTGGTCTTTGCCTCGCCGCTTGGGAGGGGGAGGGTTTCCGCGCGGAGAACCTGCACCCAGGGCAGGTCTGCGGGCAGGCGTTCCAGCAGGCGCTCGGCGGAACCAGCCCCATGCAGCAGCACGGTCGCCCCCGGCACGAGCTGCACCTGCACCGGATTGCCCGTAGCGCTCAACCCCAGCAGCCAGCCGGGCGCAGGCAGCGCCTGGAACGTCGGGCCCGGGTCAGTGAACTCCCGCTGCGCGCCGTTCTCTGGCCCTGTGTCGGTGGACGGAGCAGCACCATCTACCGGCCAGGCCACCACCCCGGAGCCGACAGCCGCGAACGGTACCCGCTCGCTGAACGATGCCGGGATCGAGGCGAAGGTCGCGCCCACGTTCCCGGTGAGCAGGGCGGGCAGTTCCCCGCCGAGATCCTGCTGGTGTACCAGCAGCGGCGGGGCGGCCACCGCGCTGGCGTTCGTGCTGACGTCCCCAATGGAAGAAGACGGAGCGTGAAAAACGGTGCTGGGGTGGGCGGCGTCGACGTCCTCTCCCGGCACCTCGGAGCCGGACGCGCCCATGCCGGCAACCAGGCGCGAAACACCCACGGTGACCGGCTCCGGGGCGTCGAAAAAGTCGTGCGGAGCAGGCGCGATCCGCCACACCTGCCGCTCCTGATCCTCCGGGCGGCCCCGGGCGCTCCACAGCCACCAACCACCCGCAGCAGCCAGTGCCGCAACGATCCCGATGAGCAAAACATGCACTATAGCCACGCGAATTCCCCCTGAATATCCCCCGGGATGCCCCACATCCCTTGTTGATTCTCCCGAATTTTGTCACAGCGGACCGGCGCGCGCATTAGATTGAAGAAATCGCCCTCGGGGGAGGGCAGCGGTGCGGCTCCTGCGGCAGGACTGCGGGGAACGAGCGTTAAGCACCGCGCACCAGGGACAACGCACAGAATTCAGGGGGAGATCGTGCGCACCACAAGTCTGCAAGTATCGGGCTACCGTTTTCTGCTCCGACGGCTGGAGCTCGCGCTGATCATCGGCGATCCGCGCATGGCGCACGACCCGCTGCGCGCCCAACGCCGCAGCATCGGGGTCGGGCTGCTGCTGAGCGCGCTGATCGCAGGTGGTGCGGTGATGCTTTCGCTGTTGCGACCGGCCCCTTCCATTGACGACGCCGCCCTCGTCGCCGATGAGCAGGGAAGCCTTCATGTCCGCTTGGAGGACGGTTTCCACCCGGTGAGCAACGTGGCGAGCGCCCGGCTGGTGCTGCGGCAGCCGGTGGAGGTGAAGAACTCCACTGCGGCGCTGATCCAGGAGGGCAATGGGGGAGCGCCGATGGGGCCCGCGGTGGGCATTGGGCACGTGCCGGGGCTGAACCCCGCGCCGGTGCGGCGGTGGCTGGTGTGCGATACCTCGGAGGCTGCGGGGAAGCCGGATACGCTGCAGGTCCGGGCCGTCGGGGAGGTGGCAAGCTACCAGCGGGGCGTGGTGCGCTCCGGCAAGGCGGTGTGGCTGATCGACGGGACGAAGCGCAGCCTCGCGGAGGGTGGGGCCGCGCGTGCCCTCGGGGCGGTGGAGATCCCGATGGCCCCGGAGCTGCTGAATCGCTTCGATGAGCAGACCGATAGCTTGATCCCGCGTGGGCTTTCCGGGTTGAAGAAGCCCTTCCACCGGGCGGGGACGGTGGCGCACGCCGGTGACCGGGCATTCCTGGTTGGCCACGGCGGGGTCTCGGAGGTGACCGGCCCGCGCCGGGAGTACGTGGAGGCCCTCGCACCGGGTGGGAGCTTTGATGCGGAGCTGGGGGCGGTCATGGCGCAGCCGATGATTGACCTGCTGCCAAACGTTCCCGACCGGGAGGCCTCTTGGGCGCACCCGGAGCAATCCTGCCTGGGGGAGAAGGGCTTGGCGGAGCCGGCGGGTGACGGTGATGGTAAGAGCACCGGGACTGACGGGGACGGCGACGGTAAGCGCACCGGTGCCGGTGACGGGGCCGCTGGCGGGGAGGCTGGCGGGGAGGCTGACGGTTCTGCTGGCGGGGCTGGGACCGAAAGCAAGGACGACGCCGCGGGGCAGGACCCCCGGGCGGCTTACGCCGGACCTGCGGGCACGAGCGCGTTGCTCACCGAGCGTGGCTTCTTCTTGGTCGACGCCACCGGCACCCGCTTCACGGTGGGTAAGGCCGAGGACCTCACGGCTCTCGGCTTCACCGAGCACACTCAGGTGCCCTGGCGGGTGATCTCCGGGCTGCCGGAGGGTGGGGTGCTCTCCGAAGCGAATGCCCGGGCAACGAGCACAAGCACTAAGGCCACCGCCAACACCGCAGAGAGCGCCAACGGCACCCGGTAGTCCGTCACCTGCTCGGCGACGGGCGCGGCGGTGACCGCCACCGGGACGTCGGCCACGGCATCGCCGGGCGCATCGAAGGCGCCGGAGGTGGCCGCGTCGTGGGCCCCGGCTTCGTTGCCGGGGTTTTTATCGTGGGGGCCGCCGGGCAGGCCCGCCTTGGCGCGTTCCACGGCACCGTCCCCACGGTGATCCTGGCCCGCCGCGTCCGCCATATGGTTCCGTTGCTGGTCGCGAGCCAGGCTCAGGGCGGCCGAAGGATCCACGACCCTCGCGGTCTGCAACCCCTCCACACCGTCGATGGCGCCACCTGGTTGCGCGGTCTCCCGCAGCAGGCCTGTCACCTCTGCGGCCGTGAGCTCCGGGCGGAGCTGCCAGACCATCGCAGCCACCCCACTGACCACGGGGGCGGCGAAACTCGTGCCGATGAAAGGCTCCGGCGAGCCCAACACCGGCGGGCCATCGCCCACCTGCGCGACCACCGGGCCACCCGGCGCGTAGATGTCCGCGGGAACTCCGGCCAGCCCATAGGCGGCAGGCACCCGGCCGCTGTTGAGGACGGCCGGGGCGGGCTGGTCGCCCGGAGAACCCCCGCCCGTGGCGGCGCGTCCTGCACCAGCTCCGGCGGTGCTCGTCGCCGCGGAGCCTCCGGCAGATCCCGCACCACCGCCCATGACGGTGCCGCTTTCCACAGCCCCGACGGACAGCACCCCTGGCTGGGAGGCCGGGAACGTCGCGGCCCCGGCGTCGCACTGCCCCATATTTCCGATGGGAGCGACCACCAGTGTGTTGTCGGCGACGAGCTCGCGCACCGCCTTCTCCAGCGCCGGGGCGGGTTCGCAGGTGACCATCGAGACGTTGACGATCTTGTGCTTGGCCTTGACCTTCCGCGCCTGGTCGAGGGCCGTGACCAGCTCCTCGACGGTGCCCTCCACCGCGTCGGGCCTAGAGGCGTGTCGGAGGCTGTGGATGTGCGCGCCGGGCGCGGCCTGCGCGGCGGTCGTGGCCACCGCGGTGCCATGCAGAATGCACGAATCCCGTTCCCCGGTCGCCCCCGGCAGGGCCACACCGGTGTCCACCACGATGATGGTGCTGCCATGGCCAGTGGCCAGGTCGTGTGGATATGCCGGTGCTGGTAGGTGGAGGTCCGGGTCGCGTGCCTGTTCCTGGCAGTTGAGGTTGATGTTCCCGCGTGCGGGAGCTGCTGGTGGGGGAGTCATCCGAGCCCCCTGATCAGCTCAAACACGCCCGCGCCATGCAGCGCCAGCGGGACTGCGGCGCAGAAGGCCACGGCCTCCAGGGCGTCGACGATCCGGCCCACCCGAGGCGAGGAGATTTGCACCAACGGCAGCGCCACCAGCACCAACGCGAGCACACCCCACGGCACCTGATGACCCAGCCACACGATCGAACAACCCGCCATCACGGCCAGCGCATTGGCGTGGAAGGGGCGAGTACCGCGGGCAGATAACGCGGCCACGACCAGCGCGACCACCAGCAGCACCGTCCACACTGACGGGGTGGGCCCACCCCACGGCACCAGCTGAACCACGGAGGCGAATAACCACGCACAGGCCGCCGCCACCAGAGCGGAGTGCACCTGCACTACCGGGCCGGCCTCGTTGGCCACCGGATCGCGGAACACACCCGCGGCCGGTACGCGCGGGACCACGACCTTCGCAATCGCCAGCGCCAACTGGCCGGAGTAGATCAGCAGCACCACCGCGGCCAGCGCAGTGATCGGCGGCCAGAAGTTGATGGCCGCCAACACCGCAGCCGCGATCGTGCCCACTCGCACCGGCCCCGGCCGCCACACCAACAGCGCGGCGACCACGCAGCCCACCAGCACGTTCACGTTCAACCCGACGGCAAAACCCAGGGCCGCTGCCACCGGGACAAACCGCCGATCAAACAAGCTCAGTGCGGCCACTGCCACCGCAGCGAAGGTGCTGAAGACCAGCGGCAACAACACTGCGAGGTCGACCCCACCGCCCGCGGCGGCGTCCTGAAAACCAAAATGAGCGGCACCGTGGAAATCCAACGGATGCCACAACGGGGTCGCGCGGAAGGCGAGCAACACCACGGCAGCAGCGATGATCCACGCCGCGTAATTGGTGCCGACGTCCCCGGAAAGCTCATCCGCCGCCTCCAACGGCGGGGCGGGTGGTTCGGCGGGCTTGCGACAGTGCAAAGCCAAGGCCTCGCCCGCGTGGATGCCGGCCTCCGCGAGCGACTGCTCCGGGGCAACCACCCCCACCGCGCGACGCAGCTCCCACAGCTGCCCCGGCTCCGGGTCCACGAGATGCGGAATGAGCTCCGCGACCGGCACGTGATCCGCCACCGCGGCGTTAATCACCTTGCCCGTGCTGGGCACCGAAATGCTGATGGCAATCAAAATATCCCCCTCAAATTTTCCCCCAATTTTTCGCCCCGACCCGTATACCCCAGCCAGGACTGAACAGAACAATAGCGGGTGGGGCGGACACGGGGGTGGCAAATTGGGGGATTTCGCCACGAGATGTCTGCACCGGGGTCTATGTTTAGGCGCACACGGCCATTGAGCTGCCCTGTCCGGCGCATTCCCGCTGGGCACACGGGGTGGCGATAGTGTCAGCAACCTGCGGGGGCAGGGGCGCGAGTGGCCGGTTGAGGGGTTCAACACAAGGGGGAAACCGCGGTGAAAGCGCAATCACCACCAACTCTGCCGAAGGAAAAACAGCCCTTCGTCCGCATACTCATGCCCGCGATCATGCTGGTCGCGGTGCTGGGAATGGTCGCGGCGATGGTGATGTCCGGGGCGGGACGCTCGCCAATGACATTCATCTTTCCGCTGATGATGCTGGGTTCGATGGCGATGATGTTCCAGTCCGGCACGGACGTCAACGAGGTCCGTAGGGGGTTCCACCGGCACCTGGACGCGCTGTCCGATTCGGTCAAGAAGGCCCGGCGCGAGCAGCTGGTTCGCATGAACCGCGAGCATCCGCACCCGGGCACGCTGTGGAACCACATCCATGCCGGCGAGTTGCCGAGCGCGGCCCCTGGAGTGGTGCGCATTGGAGTGGCGGTGCAGGCACCGGATGATCCGCTGGAGATCCCGGTTAATGCTCCGCCGGAGGACCTGGAGCCGGTGAGCGCGATGAGCCTGCGTGACCTGGCGCTACGCACCGCGACGATCGAGGCACCGGTGGCGGTGGATGTGCGTGCATTCCCGTATATCGCGATCGTCGGCGACGGTGCGGCGGGGTTGGCGCGTGCGATGCAGGCGCAGCTGGTCGCCCAACCTCCGGAGGACGTCGGCGTGCGCGGGCCGCATGATCAGTGGCTGCCCCACGATGGGTCGGTGCGGGTGAATTTCTGCACGGGCGCGGACCCGGTGACGTTGAACTCGGTGGTGGTGGAGCCCAGCAGCGAGTGGGTGGATGCCGCACAGAGCCAGGGGTTGTACCTGCACGTCGCCGGGGCTGAGGAAGGCTTCGCGATGAGCGCGTGGACCGTTGATGGTTGGGCGCCGTTCGGCCTGGCGGACCAGCTCAGCGACGTGGAACTGGCGATGGTGTGCCGGTCGCGCTCCCAGGTGACTTCCGGCACGAGCCTGCTGGAGCTGCCGGGCGGGGACCTGCGCGCCCCGATCGGGTTCTCTGGCGCGCCGGTGTACCTGGACATTAAAGAATCCGCGCTGGGCGGGATCGGGCCACACGGGTTGTGTATCGGGGCGACGGGCTCGGGTAAATCCGAACTGCTGAAATCCGTGGTGGTCAGTTTCGCGCACAACCACAGCCCGGAGGAGCTGAACTTCATCCTCGTGGACTTCAAGGGTGGCGCGGCCTTCCTGGGGTTGGACAAGCTGCCGCACACCTCCGCGGTGATCACCAACCTGGTGGATGAAGCCGGGCTGGTGGATCGCATGCAGGACTCGCTGCTCGGTGAGATGCACCGGCGGCAGGAGCGGCTCCGGGCGGCAGGGATGTCCACGGCCCTGGAGTTCAACGAGGCCTTCCCGGGCCAGATGCCGGCGCTGTTCATCGTCGTAGATGAGTTCTCTGAGCTGCTGCAGAACCGACCGGAGTTCGCGGAGGTCTTCGCCGCGATCGGGCGGCTGGGCCGCAGCCTGCGGATGCACCTGCTGCTGGCCAGCCAGCGCTTCGAGGAGGGTAGGCTGCGCGGCCTGGAATCCCACCTGAGCTACCGGATCGCGTTGCGGACATTCTCGGCTGCGGAGTCGCGGGCACTGATCGGTTCCACTGCGGCGTTTGAGCTACCCGCGAACCCGGGTGCCGCCATCCTTTCGGCCCACGACACCGTGCGTTTCCACAGTGCCTACGTCTCCGGCCCAGAGCTGCCCCGTGACCAGCGGCTGATCCAGGAGCTCGGCAGCGAGGTGGAGTCCACGACCACCACCCTGCAGCTGGTAGTGGACCGGCTTAAGGGACCGAACAAGAACCCGATCTGGTTGCCCCCACTGCCCAAGATGCTTCCAGCCCACGAGGTGCTGGCGGAGTCGGATACAGGCGCACCGGAGGCTGGACCAGAGAACACCGGGACGGGGATCGGAGCGGGTGCGGCAGCGGCGTCGTCGTCGGTGAAGATGGAACCGCTGACGGCGACGATCGGGCTGGAGGACCTGCCGTTCGAAGGGGTGCAGCGGACGTACCGGATGGACCTGAACCGGCGGCACTGGGCGATCGTTGGGCAACCACGGACGGGCAAGACAATGGCGGTGCGCGCGCTGGTGCTCGCACTTGGGCTGAGCAGCCCGGGCGTGCCGATCTACATCTTCGACCCCGGTGGTTCGCTGCGCGATCTGGCGCGGTTGCCGCAGGTCGCGGCGGTGGTTGGCCCGGAGCATGCGGGGCGCCTACTGGACGAGGTGGACCTGGTGGAAGGCCCGCGCGTGCTGATCGTGGACGGGCTGGACCAGCTCACCGCGATTGGGGAGGAGGAGCAGCGGCTCATCCAGCTGGCCACCAGCGGGCTGGAACGTGGCCTGCACGTGGTGGTCACCGCGCTGCGCTGGAACTTCCGGCCCTCGCTGCGTGACGTGCTGACCGGACACGTGGAGATGAAGATGACCGCGCTGGATGCCGAGTTCCGGGACGCGCAGAAGTCCCTGCCGGACGTGCCGGGGCGGGGCGTGTCGCACAACGGCAAGCACATCCAGGTGGCGTTCTGCGCTGCCCAGGATGTGGAGCACGTGCGCAAAGTCAGCGTGGCCCGGGGCGAGAAGGATGTTGCGATGCGGGTCCTGCCGGACCGGATCGGGCTGGCGGAGCTGTTGGACGGCGTGCCGGGTTGTGGATCCGCGCCGGGCGTGGATGCCGGGACCAGCGGTTTTGGCACGGGTACAGCTACGGCTGGCAAGCACGCTGCCGTGGACTCAACGGGGGAGGTCGCAGCGGGGAGCCACGCGATGGGTGCACACGCCCCGGTGGTGCCTTTCGCCCTGGGCGGCCCCCGCCTGGATGCGGTGGCCTGGGACAGCGGGGAGTTCCCGCACCTGGTCGTCATCGGTCAGGCCGGGGCAGGCGCGACCAGCGCGCTGCGCACGGTGGCCGCCAGCATCAACCAGCTTCCCGAAGGAAGTGCGGACGTGCTGGCCACGGACACCCGGCGCGGCCTGCTTGGCAGCCCCGGTTACCTGGGCGCGGAGCAGTTCCGCCAGCGCCTTGCCGAATGGGTCGAGGTGCTGCAGTCCCGCGTGCCGAAGGACGTCTCCGTCGAGCAGCTCCGGGACCGTTCCTGGTGGTCCGGGCCGGAGCTGTTTGTGATTGTCGACGATTCGGACAACGACCCTGGCCTCGACGCGCTCGTGCCGTTGCTGCCCTACGCGGCGGACATTGGCTTGCACCTGGTGCTCGCCCGGCGTTCGGGGCAGTTCGCTCGCTCGGCCTTCCAGCCCCTCATGCAGGCGATGCGCGACCACAGCGCGTGGTTGCTGCTCTCCGCGCCGCGTGAGGACGGTCCGATCGCAGGCCAGAAACTGTGCCGACGCCAACCCGGCCGCGGCGTGTACGTCCACGCAGAATCCTGGCTGGTCCAGGTCGCAGAAGCGGAGGTCGGTGCATCGTCAAAACCAGTTGAAGCTTGTGAACAAACCGGAACCGGCGCCACGGGTGCGTCCGAGAAGGAGGAAGAGTGATGAATCCGAGTGCAACCAAACCCCCGATCCCAGCGATGGGGCTGCTCGCGGAAGCCGTTGCCCGCTATGAGTCGGGGTTGCTGGTCCACGGTGACCAGGTCACGGACCTGCTTACCGGGTTCAGTCTCACGATGCCTCCTATCACCGGGCCCGATACAGCCAGCACACTCGCGTTCCGCGGCAGCGGGATTGACCTGCAGGAGCTGGACGACCTCACCGAACTGGTCACCCAAGTAATGCAGCAGCGAATGAATAGTCCGCACGCAGCGGGGCTGGACTCCGGTATCCCGCGGGACCACTTCCCCTATGGAGTGGGTGAGTCCGAGCCGGACGTGCTGGTCACGGGTGGGCAGGCTGCCCCGATTGCTACCTATCTGCGTGCGGCTGGGTTCCGAGCGCGGGTGGTGGACACCCAGTACGCGATGAACCTGGCCAGCAGCCTCGCGGTCGCACAACAGGAGCTATTGGCGCTGAGCCCGGAAGAGCCGATGAGGGCGGGCGCCGGGGCCACGGGTGGCGCCGGAGGTGGCGCGGATGCCGGGAAGCTCACGCACGCGGAAGCACTCGGGCAGGGTGCGCCCGCGCCGGGCGTGCCTCCTGGAGAAGAGCCGCGGGCGACACCCAACCGGGTTCTGTCCTGGGACCTTTCAGGCTCACGGGATAAGGCCGGGGCAACTCGGCCCGCAGTACACCGTGGGGGAGCGGGTGCGGCGGCACCGCGGAAACTCCCGCTGGGAGCCAGCCCGGTGGCTGCGGCCTTCGTCGCGATCATCATCGTGGCTGGAGCAATGGCCGCCGGGCTCGCGCTGGACGCTGCCGGTGGTGCCGGGGAGGACACCCAGGCGGTCGCGAACGCCGAAGGCGGTGCCGCCGGGCAGGCCGGGCAGGTCGAGCCAGGTGCCGGGGAGAGCGCCGGCGGGGAAGATGCCGGGGAGGGGGATTCGGACCGAAACCGCCAGCCAGAGACCCCGCCGCCATTCACCCCGCCGCCGAACCGGCCGGGCATGCAGGACCCGAAGATCAATGGTAAAGGTGCCGACCACCGCGCCGCCGACCGTGCCGACGTCCCCGTGACAGCGGACTGGCCGAAGGGATGGAACCTCGCCGAAGCCACCCCGCAGCGGGAGACCTACCAGTCTGAGAAGGACGCCGGAATGCGCGTACTGCTCGCCGCGAAACCCGCACCACTAAAGAGCCAGGCCGAATTGGACAAAGCCGTGCTTAAAGCGCTGCGGGACGCGCCGGGCACGAAGGTCGCCAGTGAATCCCCGGTCAGCTACCGGGAGAAGTACCCGGACTCCGAAACGCTCTGGTACGTCCGGCTCGTGGATGGCCACCAGGTATCCATCGGCTGCCAATACCGGGAACCCAACCCGGTGCGTTCGCGGGTCTGTGAGCAGGTGGTGGACTCGGCTCGACCAGAGAAGTAAGCGCTGCGGTACCGGCGCCCTTTCCACCGCACCCGGCGGGGGAGAGGCGTCCGCCGGGGTGAGGCGAGCGCGGCACGCCGGGATGAGGCGTTCGCGACAACCGGGATGAGGCGTTCGCGGCAGGCGGGTGAGGTGTGTGCGCCCGTTCCGCCTCGACCAATTCGCCACGCCGGAACGATGCCATTGCCGAGTCAGTGCCGGGCCGAGGCCACGCCAGGGCCGCTTCGGTAGGGTGCAGGCAGAAGCGGTGCTTAGTGACAGCACCACAGGAACGGCTGGGAAGAGCGGAGGTGAAGGCGGTGGCGTCCCCGGAAAACATCCTGCTGCACCTCGCGGAAGAACAAGAAGCGCAGGTCCGGGAGATCTTCGCCACGCTCGAACAGCGGGGCTTTCCCACCCAACACCAAACCCCGCACATCACCATCACCTTCGCCCCACGCATGGAAGAACCCGTCGTAGACCTGGCCGAGGAACTCCTCGCGCCCCTGATGCCCGCCACCCTGCAGCGGATGGGCACGGTCGTGTTCGGCACCCGGCGCAAGCAGACCGTCGCGTGGCTGCTGGAAGCCAGCGACGAGCTCGAAGCCGCGGCGCGCGCGATCAGCACCGCAAACCCGGAGGGGCGCGGCCCGCGTTGGATCCCGCACCTGACGATGGGGCTGCGCCTGCCGCGGGCCATCGTCCCGGACTACATCCGCGCCCTCGACGAACTCAGCCCGCCAGAACTGCGCCAGCTCACCGCGGCGGAAGCCGGCCTCCGCGTGCCGAGCACAGACCAGTTCTTCCCCTTTTAAACCCGCTGTTTCCCCGGGGGAGGTCGATCCCCCTCCCGGATCGGTTTTCGCGCAAAAAACAATATAAGATTAGCGAATTATGACGAAGAAGCTTCTGTCCGCGCTCGCTGCGTTTTTCCTGGTCCTCGTCCTTCTAGGTGGTGGCTTCCTGTGGGGGAAGTCAAGCAACCTCGGAACGCCTGTGGAAACCGTCACCGAGCAGAGTAACTCAGAGGTTATTCACGCGGTCGAACGTCGTGAGGAGATCGTGCTGCTCTCCACTGCCACCCAAGGGCTGCACACCACGCAGAACAGCGCGAAGCTCTTCAAGTGGGGCGTTCCGGGAAGTCAGAAGCTCAACATCCTGCAGTACAAGTTCACGGCCAAGCTAGGAATTGACGGCAAAGCTGTGAAAATCGAGGAGACCGAACCTGGTCACTTCAAGCTCACCATTCCGCCTTTTAAGTTCATTGGCTTTTCTGACCCAGAGTTCAAAACCGTGCACCAGCACGGGCAAGTTTTGAGCTTCGCGACGGCCAACATCGATAACGCCGAGGCTATCAACGAGGTGCTGAACAAGGAGAAGCGCCAGGAGCACATCCGGCTCAACCTGGGCCTGCTGAAGGACCAGACCAAGAACTTCTACGGCGGCATCGTTCACGCCATCGATCCCGAGGCGAAGCTGGAGTACGAGTTCAAGTAGCTAGGGCGCGCCCACCAGCGTGCGGCCCGGCTATGAAGCTCAACCCCGCAGTCCAGCCCGCCCGGTGACCTCAGCTCCACCACACCAGGCAGCTCCGCCTCCTCCAGCCAGCCCCGGCAGCCACCTACGCCTTGCGCCGGAAGACGAGCAGCGCGTCGCGGATGATGTCGTGCGGATACTCATCCCATTCGATCTCCACTACGGCCACCTGCTCTAGGTGCTCTGCCAGCAACTCGGCGCAGTCCGCGATCAGTGGGGTCAGCGCCCCCGCGTGGCGAATATCGCCCACGTTCCACACCACGTGCCCACCGGGAACCACCAGTCGCGCGCATTCGGCCGCCACCTCGCCCAGCTCCGCGAGGTAACGCCGATAGTCCCCGCCGCCGCACTCATAAGCCTCCAGCGGATCGGCCTCGCCCTCCGTCGCGGCCATGTACGGCGGGGACGTGAGAACCAGGTCCACCGCAGGTCGCGGCCCGTTTTCTTGCCGATGTTCTGACGACGATGCCAACATCGGCAGGAGCCGGCGCGCATCCCCAGCGACCATGCTCGCCCCCGGTGCGGCGGCGCGAATTTGAGCCACCCGTTCCGGCAGCAGTTCGATGCCCCCGGCCCGCCGGCCGAGCCGCACGGCACGGATGAGTGTGGTTCCAAAGCCCGCGAAGGGATCAAAAACCATGTCGCCAGGAGCGGAATATGCACGGATCACGTGGTCCACGATCGCGGCGCACATGTGGACGTCCTCGTCCGCGTCGACAGGGCGATCCACGAGGAACTCGGCGATGCTCGTCCGCAGGGGTGTGGCGGGGGCTGCCGTTGGCGCATCCAGGGGCGGGGAAGGCGTCATGACCTGCAGCTTAGCCCGACGTCCTGAAAAGACCAGTGACCGGTCCGTGACGTTTTGGGGCATCCCGGCCCCGTGCCCGCGTTGTGTATTGGGCTCCGCCTCCGTGGGTGTTGCGCTCCGACCCCGTGTGTTTCGCCCTCCACCCCGTGTGTTTTGCAGAGTTTGATGCCGGAAATCGGGCCAAAAGCGACATCAAACTCTGCAAAACGTGCTGGGGGAGTGGGGTGGGGAACGCGGAGGGAAGGCCGAGGGAGCGCGGGGGAGCGGGTAGGCAGGGCGAGGAATTTGAAGGATTTTTGGGAAACCGGGAACCTTTTGGGCTCGTTAGTTGTCTAATACTTCTGACGGACCGATAACCGGTTCGCGAAAACATGGGGAGGGAACATGAGTTTTAGGACAGATGTCGCAACGATGACCGGGGCGGCCAGCAACGTTGACCAGGTCAACGCCAGCATCCAGGGGGAGCTGTCCCGGCTGCAGGGCATCGTCGCGGAAACCTCGGGCGTGTGGCGCGGCCAGGCGCAGGGGGCATTCCAGAACCTGATGGAGCGGTGGAACACCAGCGCCCGGGAGCTCAGCGAGGCGCTGAACAGCATCTCTGAGAACATCCGGGCCAACGCGCGTTCCTTCGACGACACCGAGCTCGAGAACATGCAGGCATTCCGCTAAACCAGCGGCTGATGCGGCCGCTTCCGCAACAGGGGCCGCACCGCACAGAGAAAATCCAGGGGGGATTTGAGAACAATGATCAAGTACAACTTCGGCATGATCGCGCAGACAGCCGACGATATTAACCAGACCCGGGGGCGGATCAACGGCAATCTGGAGGACCTCAAGCAGCAGCTGCAGCCACTGGTTGCGGACTGGGAGGGCGAGTCCTCGGAGGCCTATCAGCAGGCGCAGCTGCGCTGGGACCGTGCGGCGGCTGAGCTCAACGAGGTGCTCGGCCAGATCAGCGTGACGGTCCGCCAGGCCAACGATCGCATGAGCCAGATCAACACCTCGGCGGCCCGCAGCTGGGCGTAGCGGGCGGCGTAACTGACCACACCAGCCCGATCAGCTGAACCGGCCGAAGCGCTTGGAAGCCTGAACCGGCTGCGCACGCACCCCGTGGGGAACTGTCCCTGCGGGGTGTTGCCGTGTGTGGGGGTGCAGTGAAGAGCGCGTGGGCAAGGGACACGACGCCACCGTTTTCCCGGGCAAGGGTCGTTCAAGAGGAGGACGTCGCCGCGCCCAGTGTCACCGCGAATCGCGCCGTGCGTGGTCATGAGGCGCTCTGCTGGCGGGCCAGGAGGCGGGCGTAGCGACGTCCCAAAATTTGGCGTATGAGCTGCGGATAGCTAGGATATTAAAGGTTGCATAACGTGTCCTCGGGTCTCCACCGGCCGCCGAGGATCCTTGAGCAGCGGAAGAAACTGCCCCCGAGCAGTACATCGACCGCGCTCGAGCGCAGCTCTGGCTGGCAGTTCCGATTCGACCTACAGGAGTCCAACGTGACTACTTTCCACCCGAAGAGCGGTGACATTACCCGTAAGTGGTACGTCATCGACGCCACTGACGTGGTGCTGGGTCGCCTGGCCGTCACCGCAGCTGACCTGCTGCGCGGCAAGGGCAAGCCGACCTTCGCGCCGAACGTTGACTGCGGCGACAACGTCATCATCATCAACGCCGACAAGGTTCACATCTCCTCCAACAAGCGTGACCGCGAGATGCGCTACCGCCACTCTGGCTACCCAGGTGGCCTGAAGTCCATGACCCTGGGCCGTTCCCTGGAACTGAACCCAGAGCGCGTCATCGAAGAGGCTGTCCGTGGCATGATGCCGCAGAACAAGCTGTCCAACGCTTCCGTTAAGAAGCTTCGCGTCTTCGCCGGCTCCGAGCACCCATACGCTGCTCAGAAGCCAGAGACCTACGAGATCAAGCAGGTGGCACAGTAATGGCTGAGAACTTCGACAACACCGAGGCCTTCGAGAACGAGGCCGCACAGTACACCTCCACCGACGCTGCCAACGAGGAGTTCGTGGCATCCATCGGTGACTCCCTCAACGTTGAGGGCCAGGAGGCCGAAGAGGCCGCACCGGCTGCTCCGCTGTACGAGGGCCCGATCCAGACCGTTGGTCGCCGTAAGCGCGCCATCGTCCGCGTCCGCATGGTTGAGGGCTCCGGCCAGATCACCTGCAACGGCCGCGCACTGGAGGACTACTTCCCGAACAAGCTCCACGAGCAGCTCATCAAGGACCCGCTGGTCCTGCTGGAGCGCGAGAACCAGTTCGACATCCAGGCAACCCTGTCCGGCGGTGGCCCGTCCGGCCAGGCTGGTGCGATGCGTCTGGCTATCGCCCGCGCCCTGAACAAGTACAACCCGGAGGAGCGCACCCAGCTGAAGAAGGCTGGCTTCCTGACCCGCGACGCTCGTGCTGTCGAGCGTAAGAAGGCAGGTCTGCACGGTGCACGTCGTGCCCCGCAGTACTCCAAGCGCTAAACCTTCACCGGTTTTACTGCCCCACACCCCCGCATCGGCTGTTTCGGCCGGTCGGGGGTTTCGGCGTTCCTGGGGTGGGAGTACGGGTGCATGCGCGGGATCCGGCCCAGGTGCAGGCGAGTCAAGGTGCGCGAGCCGCTCTGGGTGCTGAAACGGGTCGACTCCAGCTGCGGGGCTGGCCTCACGCCAACCCCAGCACTGCAGTTGCTAGGCTGTGGAGCCACAGGTCAAAAATAACGCAAGGGGTGCGGCCCCGACCGCCCCCAATCCGCGCAAATGCGCAGGTGGCAGATACTCGCCACCAGCCGTCGGGGCCGCTGAGAACACACCCTAAGAACCTGATCTAGTTCGTACTAGCGAAGGGATGCTCGCACAATGCACAACTCGAATCTGCCCAACGCCAACCCAACCCCCGCGATCCCGCGCGTGCTCTCCATCGCGGGCACCGACCCCACAGGCGGCGCGGGCCAGACCGCGGATCTGAAGTCCATCGCGGCGGCCGGCGGCTTCGGCATGTCCGTCATCACCGCCCTGGTCTCCCAGAACACCCACGGCGTGCAGGCCATCGCGGAGATCGACCACGACTTCGTCCGCAAGCAATTCGACTCCGTCTTCGGGGACGTCACCGTCGACGCCATCAAGATCGGCATGCTCGGCGACGCCGCGACCGTCGCCCTCGTCCGGGAGGCGCTGCGCGACAACCCGGCGCCCGTCGTCGTCCTCGACCCGGTCATGGTCTCCAGCTCGGGGCACCGCCTGCTGGAAGAGGACGCGGAGGACGCGGTGCGCGGCCTGGTCGCGGACGTGGACATCATCACCCCGAACGTCCCAGAACTCGCCGTCCTGACTGGGAAGGACGCCGCCACCGACTACGCCGCCGCCGTCGCCCAGGCCCAGCCGCTCGCCAGGGAGAACGACACCATCGTCATCGTCAAGGGCGGCCACCTCAGCGGGGAGCGGGCGGACAACGCCGTGGTGTACCCGGACGGGCGGGTGGACCGGGTGCCGACCTACCGCATCGATACGCGCAATACCCACGGCACCGGCTGCAGCCTCTCCTCGGCGCTGGCTACCCGCATGGGGCTCGGCGAGGACGCCGGGGCCGCGCTGCGCTGGTCGACCCGCTGGCTGCACGAGGCGATCGAGAACGGTAAGAAGCTGCAGGTCGGCGACGGCACCGGCTTCGGCCCGGTCGACCACAGCCACCGTTCCCGCCGGCTGGAGCAGGTCGCGAGCAGCGAGATCTGGCCGCACCTGCGCGGCGAGCTGCCGGAAGGTCAGGGCTACGCCGCCGCCCCGACCCCGCACCTGGAACCGGCGGGGCCGCACACCCGCCGCCTGTGGGAGCTGACGGGTCAGGTGTGGCAGGAGATCATGGAGCTGCCGTTCATCCGTGGGCTGGCTTCCGGGCGGCTGCCGGAGGAGGATTTCAACTTCTACCTCGCCCAGGACGCCCTGTACCTGAACCGCTACTCGCGCGCGTTGGCGGAGCTGTCCACCAAGGCCCCGGATTCGGCGGGCCAGGTGATGTGGGCGAATTCCGCGGCCGGCTGCATCGAGGGTGAAGCGGAGCTGCACCGCTCCTGGCTGGCGGGTCGCGGCATCGAGGACGCGTCCGCGAACCCGGTCGCCCCCTCCCCGGTGACCCTTGCGTACACGAACTTCCTGGTCGCGACGGCCGCCGTGGAGCCGTATGTGTGCGGTGTTGCCGGGGTGCTGCCGTGCTTCTGGCTGTATGCGGAGATCGGCCTGGAGCTGACGCGGGCGAACCACAGCGGCCACCCGTTCAAGGCGTGGCTGGATACTTACGCTGACGAGGAGTTCCTCTCCGGGGCGCGGGAGGCGATCCAGCGCACCGAGGCAGCCTTCGAGGCGGCGAGCGAGGAGGAGCGGGAGGCGGCGACGTCCGCGTACCTCAACGCTGCGGTCTATGAGCGGGAGTTCTTCGACCAGGCGGATCGCCGCTGGTAGCAGGCGGTGGCGCTTGTCCCCACAGCGTGGACGATGACGTCCGTCCCTTCCGCTTAGCTTTCGACGGGGACGTCCCTGCTGGTTAGGGCCCGCCCTTTGGTGCGCCACCGCACCCGCTCGCGCCGCAACCCGGTGGTGTCGCAGGCCTCTTGTAAGCTATTGAGCCATGGGAAGATTGTTCGGAACCGACGGTGTTCGTGGCCTTGCTAACGAGAAGCTGACCGCCCCGCTGGCTATGCGGCTGGGCGCGGCGGCGGCCCGGGTACTGACGGAAAAGAAGTCCACCGACCGCCGCCCGACCGCGATCATCGGCCGGGATCCGCGCGTGTCCGGGGAGATGCTGACTGCCGCCCTGTCCGCGGGCTTGGCTTCGCAGGGTGTGGACGTGCTGGACGTGGGCGTGCTGCCTACCCCGGCGGTTGCGTTCCTGACCGATGATTATGGCTCCGACATGGGGGTTATGGTCTCCGCGAGCCACAACCCCATGCCGGATAACGGCATCAAGTTCTTCGCCATCGGTGGGCGCAAGCTCGAGGACTGGATCGAGGACGAGATCGAGCAGGAGATGGGCAAGCTGCCGGAGGAAGGCCCCACCGGTGCGGCCATCGGCCGGGTTTTCGACCAGTCCCACAGCGCGCTCGATCGCTACCTGCACCACCTGCAGCAGGCGGTGCACACCCGCCTGGACGGCATCAAGGTCGTGGTGGACTGCGCCCACGGCGCGGCGTACCAGGCCGCCCCGATGGCCTACGAGGCCGCGGGCGCGGAGGTCGTCGCCGTGTCGAATAAGCCGAATGGCTACAACATCAACGACGGTGTTGGTTCCACGCACATTGACCAGCTGCAGAAGGCTGTCGTCGAGCATGGTGCGGACCTGGGCCTGGCGCACGACGGCGACGCCGACCGCTGCCTCGCCGTGGACGCGCAGGGCAACGTCGTCGATGGGGACCAGATCATGGCCGTCCTCGCGCTGTCGATGAAGGACGGCGGTGAGCTGAAGCGCAACACGCTGGTCGCGACGGTGATGTCCAACCTCGGGCTGAAGCTGGCGATGGAGCGCAACGGCATCACACTGCGGCAGACGCAGGTGGGCGACCGTTATGTGGTGGAGGACCTGCGCGCCGGGGATTACTCCCTGGGCGGCGAGCAGTCCGGCCACATCGTGATCCCGGAGCACGGCACGACCGGAGACGGCCTGCTCACGGGGCTGTTCCTGATGGCGCGGATGGCGACGACGGGCAAGACGCTGGCGGAGCTGGCGTCCGCGATGCAGGTGTTGCCGCAGACACTGATTAACGTGCCGGTGTCCAACAAGGCTGCGATCGCCGGTGACGAGCGGGTGAAGCAGGCCATCGCGAAGGCGGAGGAGGAGCTCGGCGAGACCGGCCGGGTGCTGCTGCGCCCGTCCGGCACCGAGGAGCTGTTCCGCGTGATGGTGGAGGCCGCGGATTCCGCGACGGCGCGCAAGATCGCCGGCCAGCTGGCGGCAGTCGTCGCCGAGGTGTAGCCGGGCGCGGGCCTGGGCTCGGTCGGGGCCCTAGGCGTTGGATCCGGGGCGGGGTTCGCGGTATCCCCGCGGATTTCGGATTTTCGGGAACCTTTCGCCCCGTGGCGTTGTCTAATAGGGCGGAAGGTTTTTTGCTGCCCGGTGCCGGCCACGACCGGTAGGCGTTGGGCACGATGCGCGAAGGGGGGCGCGGGGGACGTGTCTGAGGGGTCGAAGACGCTTGCGGTGGAGCCGCAGAAGCTGATCGAATACGCGGAGCTGCTGGGGCGCCACCAGCAGTCCTGGACGCAACTTTTGGCAGGTCAGAGGCCAGACATCGCAGCCAGCGCGTTCGGGGAGGGCTTGAGCGCGCAGGGGCACCGCGTCGAGCGTGTGCTCGCGCAGCTGCATGAGTTGCGGCAACGCCAGTCCGAGCAGGTCGCAGCGGAGGCGCGGGCAGCCGCCACACTGGCCCGTGACGCCGAGGACGCCGACCACAGCGCGGCGGGTGCCATCACTGAGGTGCTCCGATGAAGCAACAGCAGCGCGTGGAGCGCGCCATCAAGCAGCTGGCCAGTTACGGTGTTCCGGTGGGGCCTGCGGAGTCCGCCGCCGGATTCACCCGCGGCCTGGACCCGGACGCCCTGCAGTCCGCCGCCCATCTTTTGTTTAGGACGCCACCGCCGGTGCTCCAGGCTGACCCGAAGGATCTTGCGGGCTGCGGGGGCGTGCAACTAGCCCAGGCCTGCGCCGCGCAGCAGCAGTACGACCAGGGCTTGGTGCATGTTGCGGAGTCCGGCCGGGGTGCCACGGAGCTCATCGGCAACCTCTGCGAGCACACCGCCGCGGAGGTGGAGCGGATCGTCTCCCGCTTCGAGGACCAGGTGGAGCAGTCCCGCATCGCGTTGCCGGAGTGCCCGCCGGAGCTGCTGAAGGCGATGGGGGATTCGGCCCAGCGCGCGGTGTGCGAGCAGCTGGAACGCCGCAACAAGGCGCTCACCGAGGCGGCTGATCAGCTGGTCGTAGATTGCGAAGCGGCTGTGGCTGGCAGCGAGGGGGAGGTACAGCTCAGCACCACCGATCCCGCGGTGCTGGAGGCGGTGACCGGACAGGACGCCGCCGGTGGCCACGGTGAGCAGCCGGAGCAGGGCAGTGCGGTTGTTCAGGGCAGCCCGGAGGGGCAGGACGCCGCGCCGGTGGCCGGCACGGACTCGCCGGAACATGGAACCCCAGGGGCCGAGGATTCGGCAGCCGGAGCGGAACAGACGGAGGAGCCACCGCAGCCCCAGGAAGCCCCGAGTCCTGAGGCTGACGCGGCAGGCTCGGACCAGGATGGTGCGGCGAACGACGATGCAGGCGGAACAACAACCGACGATGGCGATGTGCAGTCGGGTGACGACGCTCCCGTCGTCGAACTGGAGACCTCCGGGGCGCTGCCGCAGGACGTCGAACCTGCCGAGGTGGCGGCCTGGAGCCCGGATATCTGGTTGGCCGAGGGCGCGGACACCGCCCAGGCAGAGCAGGCTTTCCATGCTTCCGGCGATGGGGCGATCGGTGGGGTGAATGCTGAGCCCGGAGGCTCACCCGCGGTGAAGCCCGCGACCACCGGGATCACCCTGGAACGGACCTATGAGGTGGGGATTGAAAGGAGCGGGCAGTGGTAGACCGCGATAAGTACGAGGCGATCATGGGGGAGTTCCTCGCCCGCATGGATGAGGCAGCGACGGCCTTCGAGCGTGAGATGTCCCAGCACCGGGATACCCTGGAGAAGCTCGTGGAACGCCAAGCCCAGGCGGGGCAGGACGGCAAGAGCGCTCACGGGGGCTTCGACGCCAGCACTGCGGGTGGCCGGGAGGCCGCGGATCGGGCAGTTGGTGCCGCGGGTGTCGATAGCGAAGAGCCTGCGAGTCACCGGGCGGGGGCCGGTCATCCCGGCCCGGGCCTGGCGGAGCGGGACCTCAAGCGTGCGGGCTGGTGCGTGCCCTCGAACCTCTTCGACTAGGGGCGCCAAGCGGGTTCCTCCTAGGCGCAGCTAGCGGTCATCCAACTGCCTGAAGGTGATGTTGATCCGGCCTTTCTTGAGTCCGCATCCGTCGGGGAGGGTCTCTGGTCGGGTCTGGGGGATACCGTGGAAGGCGAGGCGTTTCGGTCCGCCGAAGACGATGACGTCGCCGCTGATCAGGGTCACTTCATCCCACGGTTGATTGCGAGTCTCGGTGCTCCCGATGCGGAACAGGGCCTCATCACCGATGGACAGCGAGACGACCGGTGCCAGCGAGTTCTCGTTGCGGTCCTGGTGCATGCCCATGGTCGCGCCGGGCGGGTAGTAGTTGACCAGCGCCATGTCGGGTCGGAAGGTGTCTGCCCAGGCGGACAACGGGGCGTCGTAGCGCGCGGCGCTGGCCAGCGCCTGCCTAGCGATCTCCGCGAGGTTCTTCGGCACTTGGGGTACGCGATGCCCTGCGACGTGGGTGACGTAGCGGTACGTCGGTTCGGTCACCCACATGCGGCCCAGGTGCAGCATGAATACCTGCATGCGGCCGCTTTTCAGCTGCGGACGACTCATGCTCAACGGGGTGCCCGCCAGCTCACGGGCGATCTCGCGGAGCTGGGAGACGACCGCGGCCTGCTGCCCAAGCTCGAGCCAGCCCGGAAGGTGTACGACGCCAGGGGTGATGCGGGCGTCGTCACGCGGAAGGTCGTCGAAAAGCATGATTCCCGATTCTAGGGTGCCTCGGTGCCGGCCTGCCCGAGCTAAAGGGAAGTGACATCAAACAGGGGGCAGTGACCTCACGACGTGACCTATTGTCTTGCGACTGGAATTGCGATACCCTTGAATCAAGAATACAAAAATGATTCACGGTTCGGGGGTGAGTGAAATGATTTCGGCAATTGAGAACGCTCTTAGCTCTGCAGGCCTCTCGCAGCGTGACCTGGCCGCACGTACTGGACTGTCACAGTCAACGGTGCATCGCATACTCAAGGGGGAGCGGAACGTGAAGATGCCGGAGCTAATTCGCATCGCCGATGCAATTGGCTGCACCGTTGCGCAGCTCACGGGTGAAGGGGTTGCGAAACGTGTCGTGTGCGCAGCGCGCAGCACCAATGGCGCCAAGATGGACGCAATGCGCCAGAGGTTGCTCCACTTCATGGAGCTAGAGGCCTACCTGGACGATCAAGCGATCGCGGAGGTCCTATGACCGGTTCGAACGAAACCCAAGCGAAAAAGGCAGCCCAAGAGTTTCGCACTGCCCATGGGTTGGGCGTGCAACCACTAGGAGACCTGGTCGGGCTCGTCGAGCGATTCACGGGGTACGACGTCGCGGTTGTTGATGCGGATGCAGACGAACATGGGCTGACGATGTTTGATCCGGTGCGTGAACACATCCTTATTGGTGTGGCTCGCACGCGTCATCCGATGCGGCAGCGCAGCACTCTTGCGCACGAACTGGGGCACGTAATTTTCAAGGATTACCTTGAAGATCCGCAGAGCCGTGCAAGTAATTGGGGCTCCCGCCGCCCAGCTGAGGAGATCCGCGCCGATGCCTTCGCCCGGCACCTGTTGATCCCTCAAGAGGGCCTCAAGGCGTGGCTGGGGGCCGAGGAGCCTGTCTCAGAGGTGACACTCTCGCGGGTTGTGCAGCGTTACCTCGTGTCGCCAGCGATTGCTGCTATTGCGCTCCGGGACACGGGTTATATCAATTCTGATTTAACGGAAAAGTGGCAGGAGATCTCCACTGGCGCCCTGGCGACGAAATACGGTTGGCGTGACTATTATCACGGACTCCAGGAGGAATCAGATCGGATCCGGGCGCCGCAGAAACTTTTAGCTCGCGCAACCAAGGGGTATATCGAAGGCGTGGTGAGCGCCCAAACCATTGCCACGCTGCGCGGTAGCCCTGAGGCGGAGCTACTTGCTGAGTTCGCCGAAGCAGGAATTGCGCCGAAGCCGCAGCCTGAGGATGAATTTGAGATTCAGCACTTGCCGCCTGTGAACGTGGATCTCAGCGGTTTGGAATAGATACGGTCATCGCGCATGCCGTCGTCGCTGCTGAACAGGGAAACGACGTTATCGTCCTGATCGATGACGGAGAGGGACGCGCGGATGGCAAATCAGGAGGCCCGCCGCCTTCAAAGGCTACGGGCGAGCGGATCCTCGGTCGGCAGCCTGGCGCTCATAAGTACGGTGACGGTTCTGAAAAATGCCGCCGGGAAAGAAGAGTTGCCGGATCGTTCGTCATTGCGGAAGCTGTACGCCCGGCTGCGCAGCCTTGATGACGGCTTAAAACCGCTGGAGGAGACAGGACTATTAGGCCTGGATGTGTGGAGATGAGAGCCCGGAGGAACTTACTCCCCAGCTCCGGCATCATCGGAAACCGGAGCGCAGCCCGCGTCCAGCTGCCAGCTAGCCCAGCCGGATGTTGCTCAGCGCTTCCTCAACGTCGATGTTCTCCGGCAGCTCGCGGTACAGCTCCAGCTGATCCTTCACGCTTGTGTCCTTCAGCTCCGCGCGAGGGTCGCGGAAAGCCTTGTACTTCCGGGACTCATCAGCCAGCACGAAACCAGTCATCAGGCCACGCACTGTCTCCTGCGCCGAGAACTCCGGCAGCCCAGAGCCCATCACCAGGCGGCGGCCGTAATTCTCGTGGAAGCCGGCCTGCGAGGCCTTATCCATCCGGCGGTACACAACCTCGCCCTGCCAGTTCGCGGCCAGGCGCTCCGGGTTACCGGACGGGGCGGCGTGAATACCACCGGGGGAGAGCACCAGGCCCGGGGCGTCCACGTGTTGCGCGGCGTCATACGGGCTCGGGTTCGCATCAGCCGGGTACACAGCCATCACACCAGCCAGGGTTGGCTTGTCCCCATAAGAATCAAAGCTGTCCTTGACGTACTCGCGGGCCGTTGCTGCCAGCACCGCTGCCGCCGCGCCCATGCCGTGGCCAGCCAGGTACAGCTTCGACGGGTGCACCGTCACGTTGCCCTGACCCAGCTTCACGCCAGCCAGGATCTGCAGGGAGGTCTCCAGGTCGGAGGCGAAGCCGCGGTGGTTCGGCAGCACGCCGCGCTCCGTATCGGGAGCGGCCACGGCGAAACCCCAGCTCGCAAGGTGCCGCAACGTCGCGTGGTAGGCCTTCGCGCCCACCCGCCAGTCGTGTCCGAACGCGATGCCCGGGATGCCCTTGCCCTCGGCAGGGGTGTATACGCGGCCCGGGATGCCAGCGAAATTCAGATCGCCGGTGAGCACCCGGTGCGGGCCACGCTTGCCGAGCCTTGGAACGAGGTTTTTCAAACTATCAGCCACGCAACTCACACTAGTAGAAAGTGCTTCCGCATGGGCCAAGCGGGCGTGTATCGTTTCCATTTATGTGCGCAATCGTTGGATACGTAGGAAAGAACCAAGCCCTGGAAATCGGGCTCGATGCACTGCAAAGGATGGAGTACCGGGGCTACGATTCCGCCGGTATCGCCGTCAATAACGCAGAAGGTATCCGCGTAGAAAAAGCCGAGGGCAAGCTCAGCAACCTCGTCGAGCGCATCGACATCATCGGCCGCGACACCCTGACCGGCAACACCTGCCTGGGGCACACCCGGTGGGCAACCCACGGTCGCCCGAACGACGTCAACGCGCACCCGCACCTCTCCTTCGACGGCAAGGCCGCCATCGTCCACAACGGCATCATCGAGAACTTCGCCGCCCTGCGCGACGAGCTCGAGGCCCGCGGCATCGAGCTGGTCTCGGACACGGACTCCGAGGTCGCCGCCCACCTGCTCGCCATCGAGTACAACGAGGGCGAGTTCGCCGGGGACGTCAAGGCCTCCGCGCTCGCCGTTCTGCGCCGCCTGGAAGGTGCGTTCACCGTCCTGTTCACCCACGCTGACGAGCCGGACCTCATCGTCGCCGGTCGCCGCAACACCCCGCTGATCGTCGGGGTCGGGGAGGACGGCATGTTCCTGGGTTCGGATGTTGCCGCCTTCATCGCCCACACCAAGAACGCCGTCGAGCTCGGCCAGGACAGCGCCGTCGCCATCACCGCCGATAACTACGAGATCATGGACTTCGACGGCGCCCCCGCCGAGGGCAGCCCGTTCACCATCGACTGGGACCAGGAGGCCGCCGAGAAGGACGGCTTCGACTCCTTCATGATGAAGGAAATCCACGAGCAGCCCGCCGCCGTCCGCGACACCCTGGCCGGCCGCTTCGTCGACGGCAAGGTCGTCCTCGACGAGCAGCGCCTCTCCGATGACGACCTCCGCAACATCCAGAAGGTCTACGTCGTCGCCTGCGGTTCCGCCTACCACTCCGGGCTGCTGGCGAAGTACGCCATCGAGCACTGGGCCCGCATCCCCGTGGAGATCGAGGTCGCATCCGAGTTCCGCTACCGCGACCCGGTGCTGAACCAGCAGACCCTCGTCGTTGCCGTCTCCCAGTCCGGCGAGACCGCCGACACCCTGGAGGCCGTGCGCCACGCCAAGACCCAGGGTGCGCGCGTGCTGGCGGTGTGCAACACCAACGGCTCCCAGATCCCGCGCGAATCCGACGCGGTGCTCTACACCCACGCCGGCCCGGAGATCGGCGTGGCCTCCACCAAGGCCTTCCTCGCCCAGGTCGCGGCGAACTACGTGGTCGGCCTGGCGCTCGCCCAGGCGCGCGGCACGATGTACCCCGACGAAATCGGTGACATCTACGACACCCTCGCCGAGCTGCCCGCCAAGATCGAAAAGACCCTGGAGCTCGGCGAGCCGATCGAGCAGCTCGCCGAGGAGCTCGGGCCCGTGAAGACGATGCTCTTCCTGGGCCGCCACGTCGGCTTCCCGGTCGCGCTCGAGGGCGCATTGAAGCTCAAGGAGCTGGCTTACATCCACGCCGAGGGCTTCGCCGCCGGTGAGCTCAAGCATGGCCCGATCGCCCTGATTGAGGACGACCTGCCGGTGGTCGTCGTCGTCCCGTCCCCGACGGGCCGCCCGGTGCTGCACTCCAAGATCGTGTCCAATATCCAGGAGATCCGCGCCCGCGGTGCGAAGACGATCGTCATCGCGGAGGAGGGCGACGAGGCGGTGCGCCCGTACGCCAACTGGCTGCTGGAGATCCCGGCCACCGGCACGCTGATGCAGCCGCTGCTGTCCACCGTCCCGCTGCAGTTCCTGGCCGCGGACATCGCCCGCCAGTGCGGCAACGAGGACATCGACAAGCCGCGCAACCTGGCCAAGTCCGTCACCGTGGAGTAGTCCTCGGGGCGCCCGGGCTACTCCGGCATTAACTCACCACTCACCACCCAGGAGCTTCGCCCCATGCCGAATTTTTTGGACGACACCCCACCCGGCGAGTTGCTCGCCGCACGCGATTGCCTGGTCGCGGCCGGGGAGGTCTGGCCCTCCCCGCAACCACTGGAGGATAAGTACGCCGGTGTGGTGGGCATTTTCGCAGGCTCCGATACGTTCCCGGGGGCCGCGCTGCTGGCGCTCAAGGCGGCGGTGAAATCCACCGCTCCCATGGTGCGCTACGCAGGCCCCGTGGACCCGCGCTTGATCGCCCTGGCCCTGCCGGAGGTGGTCAGCGCCCCACGCCCGGAGAAGGCCGGGAGGGTGCAGGCCTGGGTCGCAGGCCCCGGGATCGACGAAAACTCGCCGGAAGCGCTGAACATCCTGGACTGGCTGGTGCGCCAGCCCGAACCCCTGCTGCTGGACGCCTCGGCGCTGCAGCTGGCGGCTAAGAAAACGCAGCTGTTGCGCGGGATTATCAACCGCCGCACCACCGGCCGGGCGACCGTCCTGACCCCACACGCCGGGGAATTCGCCGCCCTCGCGCGGGCGCTGGGCAACGAGGAGCAGGCTGAGGCCGCGGCCGTCGACCAGGACTTCGACCGCCGCCGCACCGCGTGCGCCTGGCTGGCCCGGGAGACCAAGTCGGTGGTGCTGCTCAAGGGGCGGCACACCATCGTCTCCGATGGCGATGTCGCCTGGGGCGTGGACGCAGGCCACTCCTGGTCCGCCACGCCCGGCTCCGGGGACGTGCTCGCGGGCATCGCCGGCGCTGTGATTGCGGCGGCCGAAGAGGCCCCGCTGCTGCACTGCATCCTGGGCGCGGTGGCGGTGCACGCGGTGGCGGCACTCCGTGCTGCGGAGACCCCGGAGGGCGTTGCGCCGATCTCGGCGTCCGACATCGTGGAGAGCATCCACACCGTGGTCGCCGTTGCGCTCCGGCACGCGCATGAAGACGCCGACGGCGACTAGCCTTAAGGCCATGACCCACACCCCGAAGGACAAAACGGGTCGCGGCGAGCTTATCCAGCTCATCGTCGACCTTCCAGCACTGGCCACCAACACCCGCTTCTTCGCGGACTTCGTCGCGCCCGCCCAACTCATGGCGGTCGTGAAGGCCGATGGCTACAACCACGGCGCGCTGCGTATCGCGCAGACCGCGCTGGATCACGGCGCTGCGGTGCTGGGGGTGGCTACTGTCCCGGAGGCTCTGTTACTTCGCGGCGAAGGCCCTGTGAAGGACGGCGAGCCGGCCACCATCTTCGCCTGGATGTGGGAACCAGCCATGGACCTCACCCCGGCCTTCGAGGCCGAGCTGACCCTGGGCGTGCCTTCCCTGGCACACGCCCGCAGCCTCATCGACCAGGCCCGCTCCTGGCAGGGCAAAGCACGCCCGGTGGTCGGCGTGATGGCCGATACCGGCATGTCCCGCTCCGGGATCAGCCCGGCCGAATGGCAGGAAACCATCGCGCTGCTCGCCGCCGCAGAGAAGGAGGGGCTCATCGCGGTGGACGGGGTGTTCACGCACTTGGCGTCCGCGGATGAGGACACGCAGCGCGCCGTTACCGACCGGCAGCACCAGCGCTTCCAGCAAGCCATCGCCGACTGCCGGGCCGCGGGCATGGCAGTGCCCCGCAACCACATCGCCAACACCCCGGCAACGCTGACCCGCCCGGATATGCACCACGAGCTCGTGCGCCCTGGCCTCGGCGTCTACGGCGTGGACCCGGTGGCAGGCGGAACCCCCACCGGGGCGGCGGAGAACGCCGTGCCGGGACTACCGGACGTCCTGCCCCTCCAGCGGACGATGAGCATGCGCGCGAAGGTCATCACCACCCGCGTCGTCCCGAAGGGCGAATCCGTCAGCTACGGCGGCATCTGGACCGCCCCGGAGGACACGCGCACCGCCGTCGTCGCCGCAGGCTACGCGGACGGGGTGCCACGGTCGGCGTCCGGAAAGATGCAGGTCAGCATCAACGGCGAGAGCTACCAACAGGTCGGGAGGATCTGTATGGACCAGTTCGTCGTCGCCCTGGGGCCCGCCGAGAGCGCTGCCGCCGAGGCCGTGCAGCCAGGCGACTGGGCCGTGATCTTCGGCGATCCGGCAGCAGGGGAGCCCGGCGCGGAGGATCTGGCAGCCGCCGCCGATACCATCCCCTATGAGATCGTCACGATGCCGCGCGGGCCACGCGTCCAGCGGGTCGTCGTGGACGTGGAAGGCGAGGAACACGTTGTCGAACGCTAAGGCTGGCAGCGGGGTGGACCTGGGCGAGGTAAAGGGGCACTCGCATGCCCGGACCCCCGAAGACATGCGCGCCATCGGCCGCGAGCTGGGGGAGCAGCTCGCCGCGGGCACCGTCGTGATCCTCACCGGCCCACTCGGGGCGGGCAAAACCACCATCACGCAGGGCATCGCCGAAGGGCTGGCGGTCAAGGGGCGCGTGCAGTCGCCGACCTTCACCATCGTGCGCACCCACAAGCCCGGGGGCCGCGGCATCCGGCTGCTGCACATGGACGCCTACCGCCTGCTCGGCGAGGGGGTGGCCGAGTCCATCGCGCCGGGCGAGCAGCTCTCCCGCGACGACGTCCTGGACACGCTGGAGTCCCTGGACATCGACGCCGACCTGGACGACGCCGTGCTCGTCGCCGAATGGGGGCGCGGGGTCGTGGAGGAGCTCGCGGACCGGGTGCTGGACGTGGAGATCACACGCGCCGTGGGTGCTGAGGGAGATGATGACAGCGACGTCGTGACCGCGGACGTCAACGGTGATGGCTCGGACGTCGTAGATGGCGACCTCGCGGACGGCGGGGTCATCGACATGACCGACGGCGACGAGGACGACCCGCGCGAGGTCCACTGGCGCTGGCGCGAGTAGCTGGTGCTGTCGGCGCGGGGGACGTCGGCGTCGTAGCGTGCGCTGGATGAGCGCGAAAGGCGTGTCTGCGCGGGGTAGTACACTAACCCCATGCTCGTGCTCACGATTGATACCGCCACGTCCTACGTTGTTTCTGGCCTCGTTGAGGTCAACCGCCGGGCGGGCAGTTGGGGCACGTTTGAGTACTCCGCGACCACGCTCTCGCAGCGGGTGCAGCGCAACCCGCGCGGCCACATGGAGCTGCTCGTGCCGCATATTCAGGAGTCCCTCGCGGAGGCGGGGCTGCGACCGCGGGACGTCGAAGCGGTGGTCGTCGGCACTGGTCCGGGGCCGTTTACGGGGCTGCGCGTCGGGATGGCGACGGGGGCGGCGTTCGCGGACGCGATCGGTGTTCCGGTGTTCGGGGTGGATTCGTTGTCCGCCACCGCCGCCAGTGTTGCGGCTGGTCACCAGGAATGTCTCGTTCTTTCCGACGCCAGAAGGCGCGAGTGGTACTCCGCCACCGCCACCGAGACCGGTCGGCTGGTCGCTGGGCCCGCGGTGGGCAAGCCCGCGGACGTGCTGGCTGAGCACGGCTCCAAGCCCATCGCGGTGGCGCTGACCGCCGAGGTGGCGCGTGCGATCGAGAAGCTTGAGGGGGAGGAGAAGGCCGCGACCGAGGCCTGGCGCATCATCACGGAGGATGCGTACCCCACGCCCGAGGGGCTGGCGCTGGCGGGCGCGGATCAGCTGTGGTGGCTCGAGGGCGAGGGACACTTCGTGGAGCGGCTGGGGCGCCCGCTGGTAGCGCAGTATTTGCGTCGGCCGGATGCCGCGGAGCCGAAGCGCAAGGAGCGCACTGCCGCGGTGAACTTCGCCGCGGCCGCTGAGGATGTGGCGGCTTTTGATCGGCTGGAGGCTGAGCAGCGGGCGGCGGAGGCCGCGCTGGAACGGGCAGGGACCGAGCCAGCGGGTGCCGTCGCCGAGTCTGCGAATGCTGAGGCTGCGAAGGCCGAGGCCGCGGATGCTGAAACCGCGGATGCCACCACCGAGTCTGCGAACGCGGAGCGCGCGAATGCGGAGCCTGAGACTGCCGAGTCGGCAGTGGAGCCTGCGAATACTGAACTAACAGTGGAGCTGCTGACCCTGGATCGCGCATCCCTGGCTGACCTGGAGGAGATGGCGCGGATCGAGCAGGAACTCTTCAGCGAGGAATCCCCGTGGTCCCTGGAGGCCTTCCGCGCTGAGCTCGCCAACCCCCGCAACTACTACGTCGCCCTGCGGGTGGCCGGTCAGCTGCAGGGCTATGCAGGCATCGCGCTCAACGGGCCGACCGCGGACCCGGAGTGGGAGATCCACACCGTCGCGCTGTCCCCGGAGCAGCAAGGCAAGGGATACTCCAGGCTGCTGATGGACAAGCTCTTCGAGCCTCTGCAGGTCATCGGCGGGCCGGTGTACCTGGAGGTTCGGGATGGCAATGCCCCGGCCGTGGGGCTCTACGAAAGCTATGGCTTCGAGGTCACCGGCCGGCGCAAGGGCTACTACCAGCCCTCCGGTGCCGATGCCCTCACCATGTTCCGGCCGGACGAGAAGCGCCCGAGCCAGGCGGACGAGGGTGCGCAGGGCGGAGCAGAAGGCATCGCCGAGCAGGACGCCGCCACGGCGGGGAGCGCTACCGATGCCGCAGAGTCCATGCTCGTCATGGGTATTGAAAGTTCCTGCGACGAGACCGGCGTCGGCGTCGTACGCATGAGCGCGCCTGCCGGTGACCAAGAGGAAACAGGCAGCGCCCCGGTCGTCGAGGAACTCGTCAACCAGGTCGCCAGCTCCATGGAACAGCACGCCCGCTTCGGTGGCGTGGTCCCGGAGATCGCCAGCCGCGCCCACCTGGAGGCCATGCAGCCCACCATGCGGGCGGCGATGCGCAGCCTGCAGAAGCGGACCCGCATCGGCCAGCGCCCGGACGCCGTCGCCGTGACCATCGGACCTGGGCTCGCCGGCGCGCTCATGGTTGGTGCCGCCGCGGCCAAGGCTTACGCCGCCGCCTGGGAGGTGCCGTTTTACGCGGTGAACCACCTGGGCGGGCACGTCGCCGTCGAGGCGCTCACGGAGGAAGGCCGCGAGCCGCTGAAGAACGCCATCGCGCTGCTCGTCAGCGGCGGGCACACCCAGATCCTGCAGGTCGACGGGGTGGGCAAGCCCATGACGGAGCTCGGCAGCACCCTCGATGATGCCGCCGGTGAGGCCTATGACAAGGTCTCCCGCCTCCTCGGGCTCGGCTACCCGGGCGGGCCGGTGATCGACCGCCTCGCCCGCCAGGGCAACCGCAAGGCCATCGCCTTCCCGCGCGGCATGATGCGCCCGCAGGACTCCCGCTACGACTTCTCCTTCTCCGGCCTGAAGACCTCCGTCGCGCGCTTCGTCGAGCGCGCCGAAGCGGCCGGGCAGGTGGGGGAGAACGCCATCCCGGTGGAGGACGTCTGTGCCTCCTTCCAGGAGGCTGTGGCCGACGTGCTCACCGCCAAGGCCCTGCGCGCCTGCGAGGACACCGGCGCGAAGGTGCTGCTGCTCGGCGGGGGAGTCTCCGCGAACTCCCGGCTGCGCGGGCTGGCTGCCGACCGCTGCCGCGACGCCGGGGTGGAGCTGCGGATTCCGCCACTGCCGCTGTGCACCGATAACGGCGTGATGATCGCCGCCCTGGCCGCGCAGCTCATCAGCGAAGGCGCCCAGCCAACCGCGATGTCCGTCGGCACCGACCCGGCCCTGGAGGTGGAGGTCCCGATCCTCACCGACTAGGCGGAAGATACGCACCAGCGGTGGTGGGGGCGTCGTCGTTAAAACAAAAAGGGAGGGGGACAATGGACGGGAACTGGAGGGGCGCGCCGTCTGTCGACGCGCGACGAGCGACCGCGGCGGCAAGTCAGAGCGGGGCTGAACAAGGGTGAGTAAGCCCGACTCAACCGGCGCTGTTGAGGGTTAGCACTTGGGTGGGTAGAGTGCTAGTCAGGTTGTTTGACACACAGTTGTTCACCCGCGACGACGGCTGTGCACGGAAAACAAACCGGCACAAAAGAACCAAGCCCCAATCAACGGGGCGAAAAAGAAAACCTTGAGGAATACACGGAGGTATTCAACGTGGCTAACGTCAACATCAAGCCGCTCGAGGACCGCGTTCTGGTCCAGATCGTCGAAGCAGAGACCACCACTGCATCCGGCCTGGTGATCCCAGATTCCGCACAGGAGAAGCCGCAGGAAGCAACCGTCGTCGCAGTCGGCCCGGGCCGTTGGGCAGACGATGACGACCGCATCCCGATGGACGTCAAGGAAGGCGACACCGTCATCTTCTCCAAGTTCGGCGGCACCGAGCTGAAGTACGAGGGCCAGGAGTACCTGCTGCTCAACCAGCGCGACATCCTCGCCGTCATCGAAAAGTAAGCGGGTAACGCATGTCCAAACTCATCGCATTTGATCAAGAAGCCCGCCAGGGCCTCCAGAAGGGTGTCGACACGCTCGCTGACGCGGTGAAGGTGACGCTCGGCCCGCGCGGCCGCAACGTCGTGCTGGACCGTGCCTTCGGTGGCCCACTGGTCACCAACGACGGCGTCACTATCGCCCGCGACATCGACCTCGAAGGCCCCTTCGAGGACCTCGGTGCGCAGCTGGTGAAGTCCGTCGCCATCAAGACCAACGACATCGCAGGCGACGGCACCACCACCGCCACCCTGCTGGCCCAGGCGCTCATCAACGAGGGCCTGCGCAACGTCGCCGCCGGCGCCAACCCGATCGCGCTGAACCGCGGCATCGCCACCGCCTCCGAGAAGGTCGTGCAGCTGCTGAAGGAGCGCGCGCAGGAAGTTTCCGACGCCGCTGCGATCGCCAACGTCGCCACCGTCTCCTCCCGCGACGAGTCCATCGGCACGATGGTCTCCGACGCCTTCGAGAAGGTCGGACGCGACGGCGTGGTCACCGTCGAGGAGTCCCAGTCCCTCGAGGACGAAGCCACCGTCACCGAAGGCCTGTCCTTCGACAAGGGCTTCCTGTCCCCGTACTTCGTCACCGACACTGACTCCGGTCAGGCCGTCCTGGAGAACCCGCTGGTCCTGCTGGTCCGCGAGAAGATCTCCAGCCTGCCGGACTTCCTGCCAGTCCTGGAGCAGATCGCCCAGTCCGGCAAGGAAGTACTGATCATCGCCGAGGACATCGAGGGCGAGCCCCTGCAGATGCTGGTGGTCAACTCCATCCGCAAGTCCCTGAAGGTCGTGGGCGTGAAGTCCCCGTACTTCGGTGACCGCCGCAAGGCGTTCATGGATGACCTGGCCATCGTCACCGGCGCCACCGTCGTCGACAAGGAACTCGGCGGGAAGCTTTCCGCCGTCACCCTGGACGACATGGGCTCCGCGCGCCGCATCACCGTCACGAAGGACGAGACCGTCATCGTCGACGGCGGCGGCTCCCAGGACGCCGTGGCCGAGCGCCGCACCCAGCTGCGTCGGGACATTGAGAACACCGACTCGAACTGGGACCGCGAGAAGCTCGAGGAGCGCCTCGCGAAGCTCTCCGGCGGCGTGGCTGTGCTGCGCGTCGGCGGCGCGACCGAGACCGAGGTCAACGAGCGCAAGCTGCGCGTCGAGGATGCGATCAACGCGGCCCGCGCCGCGGCGCAGGAGGGCGTGATCGCCGGTGGCGGTTCCGTTCTCGTGCAGATCGCTGAGGAGATCGACAAGCTGGCTGCTGCCGAGACCGGCGACGAGGCCGTGGGCATGAAGACCCTGGCTAAGGCGCTGCGTCGCCCGGCGTTCTGGATCGCTGAGAACGCTGGCCTCGATGGGGCAGTGGTGGTCTCCAAGACCGCGGAGCAGGAGAATGGCTCCGGCTTCAACGCTGCGACCCTCGAGTACGGCAACCTGCTGGAGCAGGGCATCATTGACCCGGTGAAGGTCACGCACAGCGCCGTCGTGAACGCCACCTCGGTGGCGCGCATGGTGCTGACCACCGAGACTGCTGTGGTTGATAAGCCAGAGAAGGCTGAGCCTGCAGCTGGTGGTCACCAGCACTAGCAGGTAGGGCGCTCTTGGAGGCTCTGGGCGCTCGGAAAATGAGCGGCCTGGGGATGCTTTGGGGTGGCGCGCCCTGAGGATGCTCTGGGGTGGCGCTGGGCGCTCGGAAAATGAGCGCCCTGCGGGGATGCTCTGGGGTGGCGCGCCCTGCGAAACCTTGGAGTGCTCTGGAACGCATTCTGGGAGCGCGTAGCCCCCGGGACTAGTTCATCGTGAACTGTCCCGGGGGTTTCGCTTTGGGTATTGCTTCCGCCTCGGGCGCGTGGGGCCACCTCGCCCCGTTTTGCAGAGTTTGATGTCGGAAAATCATGGAAAACCGGCAATAAACTCTGCAAAACATAAAGAGTGGGAGGGATGGGGTGCTGGGGCCAGTGGGTCGGGGCGGACACTTGTGCGGTTTCGGGCCGTGGTGTGTCGGG